>DBEZQF010000209.1:0-3702 GCA_048254795.1 Collinsella sp.
TCGAACGACGCCAAGGACGATTCCGAGTCTTCAAACAAGGAATCGGACAAAAACTCGGATAGCAAGAAGTCCGAGGACCGGGGCGGCAAGAAGTCTGGCGATAAATCCGCTGCCCAAAATACGGGAGCCGGTGATACTTCCAATGCGTCTGGCGGTGCTTCTTCGGGCGGTGGCCAGTCGTCTGATGGAGCCTCATCCTCTAATGGTGGAAACGCCTCTTCGGGCAGCCAAAGCGGCTCACAGGAGTCCAACTACGTTACGGTGACGGTTTCGGTCACATCGAGCGCTGTGGGCAATCCTGTGTCCTCTGGCGGCACCTTTACCTTTAACGAAGGCGCTACCGTTTACGATGCCCTGTGCGCGCTAGGCCTTTCTGTCAACGCACACGGCTCGTCGTACGGCACGTATGTTTCCGCGATTGGTGGTTTGGCCGAAAAACAGTACGGCGGCACGAGCGGCTGGATGTACTCCGTAAACGGCACAACGCCCATGACGGCCTGCAGCAACTACGTTCTCTCCAACGGCGACAACGTGGTCTGGTATTACGTAACAGGCTAGAGGCCTCGACATATCGCACCATACGGGCGGTTCGGACAAACATCCGGGCCGCCCGTTTTTCGTGCGAATGGGACTGGGCCACCGGGTCTCTCGGTAAACAAAAAACCGGTTGGAATGGGAATTCCAACCGGTTATACATTCAAGCAAATAGTGAATCGACTACGACCGTGCGCCCTCGAGGAAGAAGCGGCGGCTGAAGTAGTTGTACCAGGTGACGAGGAACGTGGCGATGGCCTTCATGGCCTGGTAGCCGATGCTCAAAAACGTGACGCCCACAAACATGTACAGGTCGTTGAGGCCCAGGCCGATCACCGACAGGATGGTGAAGATCGTGAATTCGCGCTTGCGGCTCATGCCTTCGCGGTGGTCGAACACGTACTTCATGCTGAGCCAGTAGTTGACCACGACTGACGTGATAAACGAAACCGTGGTGCTCATCAAAAAGTCGAGGTGAAACAGCTCGACGAGCGCAATGAGCATGCCCCAGTCGATGCCAAAGGAGATAAGACCCACGACAGCAAACTTGAGGAACTGCTTGGTATGAGGTTGTGCCAGCGCCTTGCGCACGTAATCACATCCAATGCGTTGATGAATCGAGCAGAGGATACTTTAGAGCTTTTACAAGGGAAACGTAAGGTCTTTGCCAAGAACTATATGAACTCGCCAAATTTTCAAGAGCTAATCCGCAAACGTTGAAAATTTGCCCGTAAACGAGCGGCACCCACGGACGATACTGCGCTGAGTGCACGTCGTCCGTGGGCGCCGTAATGCTGCAGGGGTTTCGAGCTACTTGGTCTCGTCGCCCTCCAGGAAGATCTTTCGGGTCACAAAGTTGTAGACCATGACAAGCGCGGTGGCGCAGATCTTGGCGATATTGGCCTCGAGTCCCAGGCCGGCGTTGAGCGCCAGCACGATGCCGTCGTTGAGCACCAGACCGATCACGGACAGCACGACGAAGATGATGAACTCGCGGCGGCGGCTCATGCCTTCCTTGTGCGCAAACACGTACTTCATGCTTGCGAGGTAGTTAAAGATGAGTGAGATGATAAAGCCGCTGGTGTTGGCGATTAGGATGTTGAGGCCCAGACCGTAGTGGAGCAGATTCATAATGCCAAAGTCGATAACCGTGGCAATGACACCGACGACGCCAAATTTCATGATCTGCGCAAGGAGCTTTTGCATGGTACCTGCCTTAGGGTGGCGCGGGGACGCCGTGGGGATGACAAACTCAGCAAGTTTAGCCAATCCCCGCGGGTGGGGCTAGACGCGCTCTTCGATAGCACCGTTTCTATATGCATCGAGCAGCTGGCGCAGATCCTGGATCTGGCTGCGAATCTTGGCGCCAGTATCGGTGTCGCTCACCATGCGGCGACGATCCGCTTGGTCAAAACGGTTGGTCTCGCTTTCGATGTCCACGTTGCGCGTGAGTGCCTCGGCAACCGTCGTAAAGGCCCGGTGCGACTTGAGGCGGCAGCCGCGCGAGCTCGAGATGAGCGTATAGCCGGCGATGCCCGTCTTGGGATGGTAAGCGCGGCAGAAGCCGCCATCGATGACCAGCAGCTTGCCCTCGGCGCGGATGGGCTGCTCGCCCTTGGTGGTTTTAACGGGCGTGTGGCCGTTGATGATGTGGCCGGTCGGCGAGCATGCCATGGGCGCGACGCCAAACTCGCGCATGATATCATCGCAGACCGAGGGCGACTTGGTAAGCGTAAAGTACGGGTCCATCGGCTCGACCCAGGTGCTCTTATCGGCGATATAGGCGCGCTCAAAGGTACGCACCAGGCGTCCGCTGGCGGGTGAATTGAAGCCAATCCACAGGTACCACATCCAGTCGAGGGCATCGCGGTCGCCCACGCGCCACGCGCGGCGGGCGATGTGGTCGCAAAAATCGAGATAATCGCGGCCAGCGTGCCAGGTGCCCAGGCAGTTCATGCTGCTGAAGGTGCCGTCTTCGTTGAGTGGAACGCAGCCGTGGAAGAGCAGGTTGCCGTTGGCGACCTTGTACATCGAGCCGTGGGTGTAGAGGAAATCGATATGGCGATGCAGGTGATCGGCGGTGACAAACTCGGACACGAGCTTGTCGATGATGTGCTGCTCCTGAGACGTGAGCGTGTAGGGGTCCGCCGGGTCGACGGTGGGGAAGTCGTTGGTCGTGAGCGGCCACACGCTGCCGTCGGCGAGCGTGACCGTGCCGGTGTCGTGGTCGATCTTGCCGAGTAACAGGCGGTCGGTCATATCGAACTCGGGGTGGCGCTGGATAATCTGGCCCTCGAGCTTAAAGAGCAGCACGTTGATGGCCTTGATCAGCGGGGTGATGGACTCACCGGCGGTGTAGGTGGCATCGGCAAAGGCGACAAGCTCACGCAGCGAGATGCCGTAGTCGTTCTCCAGGATCTCGTAGTTGTCGTAGCGTAGGTTGTTGCGCAGCACCGTGGCGATGCAGGCGGGCTCACCGGCGGCGGCGCCCATCCACAGCAGATCGTGGTTGCCCCACTGGATGTCGAGCGAATGATAGGTGAGCAGGCGGTCCATAATCTTGGCAGCGCCGCCGCCACGGTCGAAGATATCGCCCACCAGGTGCAGGTGGTCGACGGCCAGGCGCTTGATGAGCGAAGCGAGCGACTCGATAAAGTCGTCGGCGCTGGCGGTCTCCAGGATGGACTCCACGATGCGCTCGTGATAGCGCACGCGATAGTTGTTCTCGTCCGGGTGCGTGTGCAACAACTCGTCGATGATGTAGGCGTAGTCGCGCGGGATGGCCTTACGCACCTTGGAGCGCGTATAGCGGCTCGAAAGCGAGCGGGCAACCATGATGAGCTGGTCGAGCATTGTCTTGTACCAGGTGGGGGAGTCCTCGCGCCGGCTGCGGACCAGCTCGATCTTCTCGCGCGGGTAGTAGATGAGCGTACACAGCTCGCCCTTTTCGTCAAAGGAGAGCGTGTCGCCAAAGATCTCGTCGACATGTTCGCGCACGACGCCCGAGCAGTTGTTGAGGATGTGCATAAAGGCTTCGTACTCACCATGCACGTCGCTCATAAAATGCTCGGTGCCCTTGGGTAGGTTGAGGATGGCCGAGAGGTTGATAATTTCGGTAAATGCGGATTGTTCGGTGGGGAACTGTCTCGACAGCAGGCGCAGATACTT
>DBEZQF010000210.1:0-2956 GCA_048254795.1 Collinsella sp.
ACGGCCCTTCAGGCCTTCGCTCCCTTCCGTCGCATCGGCGGCGGCCTGCCCATCGTCATGGGCGTTTCGTTCGCGTTCCTGCCGGCCCTGCAGGCCATGGGTGCCTCGGGCTTTAGCTTTGGTGCGCTGCTGGGTGGCGAGATCGTCGGCGGCGCCGTCGCGGTCCTCTTTGGTCTGGCCTACAGCAAGATCAAGTGGCTGTTCCCACCCGTCGTGACCGGTACGGTCATCTTCTCCATTGGCGTCTCTCTCTATCCCACGGCCGTCAAGTATATGGCCGGCGGTATGGGTACGCCGCTGTGGGGCACCCCGCAGGCCTGGTGCGTCGCTCTTATCACCTTCGCCGTGGTCTTTGCGCTCGCCAACTTTGGCAAGGGCACGCTCAAGCTGGGATCCGTGTTCTTTGGCATGATCGTTGGCATGATCGTCTCCATCCCCTTTGGCATGATCGACTTCTCCAGCGTCGCCACCGCTCAGGTCTTCGCTCTTCCCAAGCTCATGCCCTACGCGCTCAAGTTTGATCCCGAGGTCTGCATTACCCTCGCCGTCGTGTTCCCCATGGTTGCTATTCAGGTTATCGGTGACGTCTCCGCCGCCTGCCTGGGCTCCATCGACCGTATGCCCACCGAGCGCGAGCTCTCCGGCGCTATCGTGTCCCAGGGCCTCACCTCTATGGTCGGCGGCCTGCTGGGCGGTCTTCCCACCAGCGCCCTTGGCCAGAATGTGGGCATCATCTGCTCCAACAAGGTCGTCAACAAGTGGGTCTTTGTGATCATCGCGGCCGTCTTTGCCATCGCCGGCCTGTTCCCGCAGCTTTCTGCCGTCCTTTCCGCTATCCCGCAGCCCGTCATCGGCGGCGCGACCGTCGGCGTCTTTGGCACCATCACCATGAACGGCGTGCGCATGTTCACCCGCGAGGGCCTCACGCAGCGCACTACCACTATCGTCGGCACCTCCGTCGTCTTTGGCCTGGGTATCTGGATGGCCAGCGGTTGCCTTGCCGGCGAGGGTATGCCCGCCTGGGTGTCCACCGTCATCGGCTCCAATGCCGTAACCCCCACCGCCATCATGGCCATTGTCCTTAACCTGATCCTTCCGCAGACGCCGGTCGTGGCTCAGCATATCGATGCTGCCAAGGACGCTGCCGTGGATCTGGTCTTGCCCGAGAGCAAGAAGTAACCAATTCGGTGCTATTCGTCGGCGGACGCATCGCCTCGTCCGCCGACGTCATGCGGCGCCAAGCCGCACTTCAAAGGGTTTGTCCCTTTGGTGAAGCGTTGACGGGAGAGGGCCCGTTTCCGGTGTAGGCCGGCGCTTCGCACTCCGCCATGTCAGAGGTGTCAAACCCCGCCCCTGATGTTGAAGGGAGCATCCATGCTTCTGGTCGCTAACGGTTCCGTCTTTACTCGCAACGCTCAGACCCCGTTCATTCCAAACGGTGCGGTCGCCATTGACGGAGATACGATCGTCGAAGTAGGTCCCGAGTGCGAGCTCAAGGCCAAGTACCCGGATGCCGAGTACGTCGACGCCCAGGGCAACCTCATCATGCCCGGACTTATCAACTGCCACACCCACATCTACTCGGGTCTGGCCCGCGGCCTTGCCATTAAGGGCTGCAACCCCACCAACTTCCTGGAGAATCTTGAGCAGCAGTGGTGGAAGATCGATGACAACCTGACGCTCGACGGCACCAAGGCCAGCGCCTATGCCACGATTCTTGACTCCATCCGCGATGGCGTCACCACGATCTTCGATCACCATGCGAGCTTCTGCGAGATCCCGGGAAGCCTCTTCACCATTAAGGACGCAGCTCAGGAGCTGGGCATGCGTTCGTGCCTGTGCTACGAGGTCTCTGATCGCCGCGGCCAGGAAAAATGCGACCAGGCCATTGCCGAGAACGCCGAGTTTGCCCAGTGGGCCGCCAAGGAGCGTCACGATAACGATAACCACATGATCGCCGCCATGTTTGGCGGTCACGCCACCTTTACGCTGTCGGACGAGACCATGGACAAGATGGCTGAGGCCAACAACGGCCTGACCGGCTTCCACATCCATGTGTGCGAGGGCATGAACGACGTGTGGGATTCCCGCCTCAACCGCGGTGGCATCAGCCCCGTCGAGCGCCTGCTGCAGCACAACCTGCTTGGTCCCGACACCATGCTGGGCCACTGCATCCACGTGACGCCTGCCGAGATGGATATCGTCAAGGAGTCCGGCACCTGGCTGGTCAACAACCCCGAATCCAATATGGGCAACGCCGTGGGCTGCGCCCCCGTGCTCGAGTTCTTCCGCCGCGGCATCCCCGTGTGCATGGGTACCGACGCCTACACCCACGATATGCTCGAGAGCCTTAAGGTCTTCCTGATCATTCAGCGCCACAACGCCGCCATGCCCAACGTGGGCTGGTGCGAGGCCATGACCATGCTGTTCGAGAACAACGCCAAGATGGCGAGCAAGTACTTCGATCGCAAGCTCGGTGTGCTCGAGGCCGGCGCTGCCGCCGACGTTATCGTTATGGACTACAAGCCCTTTACGCCGCTGAGCGAGGAGAACATCGACGGCCACATGCTCTTTGGCATGATGGGCAAAAACTGCCGCACCACCATCATCAACGGCCGCGTCCTGTACAAGGATCGCGAGTTCGTTGGGATTGATGAGGACAAGATCAACGCGTGGACCATGGCTGAGTCCAAGAAGCTCTGGAGCACGCTCAACGATCGCGCCTACTAATTACAAGTAGATTCACGCGCGTCGGATGTTTCGCCGCATCCGACGCGCGTATAGGCGGCCTCCGCGGGGTCGCCGGCGCTGTGCTAGCGCTACACCGTATTTGCGCCCGCCGCGCGGTCTCGCCGGGCGTTACAGAGAGGAGCTCATTATGAGCGACATCATGAGGCCGATCCCGTTTTCGCAGCTGATGAACTGGATCATCGAGGAGCACAAGACTCAGGGCGCC
>DBEZQF010000211.1:0-1558 GCA_048254795.1 Collinsella sp.
GGCTGATCTGTTCCATAACCGCACACTGCTGCATGCCTGCGAGGCGGCACTTGTGCACATTCTCGATGAAACCCGCGATCTGCCGATTGTCTTTACCATCGGTCTTCCCGTTGCAGTTGCCGAGAATATCTACAACTGCGCTGCCGTGTGCTGCGCGGGCGAGCTTTTGGGTCTTACGGCCAAGAAGTATCTGCCCAACTATGGCGAGTTCTATGAGCGTCGCTGGTTTGCTCCATCGCCTGCGGATCTCGTGTGGGTCGAGTTTGCCGGTCAGGGTCCGGTTCCGCTGGGTTCGGGGCTTGTCTACCGCTGCTGTGATGAAGGTGCCGAGGATATGGTGCTGGGCGTTGAGGTCTGCGAGGACCTGTGGGTGCCGGCGCCCCCTTCGACCGAGATGGCGCTTGCCGGTGCGACGGTGATCCTCAATCCGTCGGCTTCGGACGAGATTATCGGTAAGGCGGATTACCGCCGCAGCCTAATCTCCAACCAGAGCGCGCGCCTGTACTGCGCCTATGCCTACGCGGACGCGAGCGAGGGCGAGTCCACGACCGACATGGTCTTTGCGGGCGAGAACCTCGTCTACGAAAACGGCTCCAAGCTCGCCGCGACCAAACTGCTTACCTGCGATATGGCCATCGCCGACGTTGACCTTGACCGCCTGGTTGCCGAGCGCCGTCGCTCGACGACGTGGACGCGCACCGACGATGCGCCGGAGGCCACGGCCGTTGAGTTTTCGTTTGAGGGCGTGCTGGCCGAAGAACCTGTCCTGCGCGATGCCTGCGATATCGACCGCGTTTTCCCGCGCGCGCCCTTTGTGCCGGCCGACCATGGTGACCTGGCTGAGCGCTGCGAGACCATCCTCGACCTGCAGACCGCGGGCCTCAAGACCCGCCTCGCCCACACAGGTACCAAGGCTGCGGTCATCGGCCTTTCGGGCGGCTTGGACTCCACGCTAGCGCTGCTTGTGACCGTGCGTGCCTTCGATGCACTGGGGCTGTCGCGCACGGGTATCACGGCGGTTTCCATGCCCGGCTTTGGCACGACGCACCGCACTAAGTCCAATGCCGAGTCGCTCGCTCGTGACTTGGGTGTGAGCTTCCGCGAGGTCTCAATCCATGCTGCCGTGGAACAGCACTTTAAGGATATCGAGCATGATCCGGCCGTGCAGGACGTGACCTACGAGAACAGCCAGGCGCGCGAGCGTACGCAGATTCTGATGGATCTGGCCAACCAGGCTGGCGGTTTTGTCATCGGCACGGGCGACCTGTCGGAGCTGGCGCTCGGCTGGGCTACCTATAACGGCGACCACATGAGCATGTACGCCGTCAACGCGAGCGTGCCTAAGACGCTTGTGCGCCATCTGGTGCGCTATGCGGCCGATGTGTTTGGCGGGCGTATTGCCGAGACGCTGCTCGACATCCTCGATACGCCGGTGTCCCCCGAGCTTCTGCCGCCCACGGGCGACGGCGAGATTGCGCAGAAGACCGAGGATTTGGTGGGCCCGTACGAGCTGCACGACTACTTCCTCTACTACCTGCTGCGTTTTGGCTTTGAGCCG
>DBEZQF010000212.1:0-2369 GCA_048254795.1 Collinsella sp.
ACGCCGGCGACGAAGATGTCGACCTTGCCGTCGGTGTCATCCCAGATCTCGGGGCCGGTCGTGGCCTTGTGGATGGCGGGGTTGGCGGGGTTCACAAACTGGCCGGCGATGATGCTGTTGGGCGTCTCCTTCTGCAGTTCCTCGGCTTTGGCGATGGCGCCCTTCATGCCCTTGGAACCGTCGGTGAGCACGAGCTGCGCGCCATATGCCTGCATAAGCTTGCGGCGTTCGACGGACATAGTCTCGGGCATGGTGATGATCACCTTGTAGCCGCGAGCCGCCGCCACCGAGGCGATGCCGACGCCGGTGTTGCCACTCGTGGGCTCGATGATGGTGTAGTCGCCACCGCGCACGAGCTTGCCGGCCTTCTCGGCCTCGTCGATCATGTTCTTGGCGACGCGGTCTTTGACGGAGCCGGCGGGGTTGAAGTATTCCAGCTTGACGAGCACGCGGGCCTTGAGGTCCTCATCGGCCTCAAAGTGAGTGAGCTCCAGAAGCGGAGTGTGGCCGATAAGCTGATCGATGGACGTGTAAACATTGCTCATAGTGAACCTCCAAAGTGTTCAAATGACTGGATACCGTGTGGTTTTACGGTGTGTGCAGCAGTGAAACCTATAAACCTTATGGGTTGTTCGTTTTGCTGTTGGCAAGCATAGTAGACAGTAAAGCCTAGTAACGCAATAGGAAATAGAAGATTATTACGAGTCGATTAACCATCTTGACCGGAACGGGTATTTTCAAAACCAATTTTTCGGCTAGAATTTCTACGGACTAAATGACCGAAAGGCAGCACTATACATGTTGGTTTCTACTAAGGGCAGATATGCCCTGCGCGTTATGGTCGACCTGGCCGAGCACCAGGCGGCCGGTCGCATCCCGCTCAAAGAGATCGCGGCGCGACAGGGGATATCCGAGAAATATCTCGAGAACATCTTGGCTACGCTCGTGCGCGCCAACATGCTTTCGGGCATGCGTGGCAAGGGTGGTGGCTACGTGCTCACGCGCCCGCCCGAGCAGTACACGGTGGGCGAGATCCTGCGCCTGACCGAGGGTAGTCTGGCGCCGGTCGCCTGCCTGGATGGCGACTGCAAAGGCTGCTCGCGTTCGGATGAGTGCCCCACGCTTGACGTGTGGAAGAACCTGGACAAGCTCATCAACGACTACCTCGACGGTGTGACGCTCGATCAACTTGTCGCTCCCAACCATGGCTACGACTACGTCATCTAACCCACACCTGCATTTGGGGACGGGGTGGAAATGGTAGATTTTCTCGCCCTTTGAGACTTGGCAAATAAGAAGGCCGCCCATTTTTGCGATGGGCGGCCTTCGTTTTGGGCTGTTGAGACGGACACGGCCGGAATGGCCGTTTTAGTCCTCGGCGATGCTGTCGAGGATGCTGCGCGTGATGGACACCAGGATGCTGCCCATAAAGGCCGATCCAAAGCTGGCGATGGAGATGCCGACGCCCAGCAGGTTGACCGACAGGTAACTCGCGAGCTCAAGCATAAAGCTGTTGACGACAAGCTGGAAAATGCCCAGCGTAATGATCGTGAGCGGCAGCGAGATGACCGTGAGGAACGGTTTGACGAACGAATCGACAATGTTCAGGAACAGTCCCACAAAGGCAAAGCAGACCCAGGTCTCGGCAAAGCCGAAGGGTTGGATACCGGGGACGAGGAACGTGGCGATCGCGATGGCGATCGAGGTGAAGAGCCAGTTAAGCATAAAGCGCATGGCGTGAATCCTTTCTTGCGCCGGGATTGCTGGCGTCGCGTGAAGCGGCTTACGGCGGCGACCTGGATGGTTGCGCGGGCGCGCCGCGGTGTTTGGGCGCCCATTGTCTCAAATAATCGTGGAGCTTACGTGCGCATATGGTTTCTAAACGGCGTTCGTCCTGAAAAACGCGCCGCTGGCAGAGAGTCTTGTCGCTTTAGTTTGGTGGTGTGCTACACTGCTACGGGCAAAAGCTACAGGCGTTGCCCTATTGCATAGAACGGGCGAACGATGCCCGATGTCAGTATCAACTTCGATGCCTTTTGGCGGGTTTGGCGGTGATCGATGAATATCGAGAACATGTTTGACAAGCCTGATGTCAAGCAGCTGGTCCACGCATTTAGCCTTTTGGACGACGAGAAGGATATCCAAGCGTTTTTGACCGATATCTGCACGCCGCGCGAGATTTGCGACCTTTCTCAGCGTTTGCAGGTTGCGCGCTATTTGGACGAGGGCGAGCCTTATGTTGAGGTTCAGGCCCGTACCGGCGCTTCGTCCACCACGGTGAGCCGCGTTTCAAAGGCGCTGAACGGCGAGTACGGTGGCTACCGCAAGATCCTCATTAAGTTGGAGGATGGCGAGTAGGCCAGCGACAA
>DBEZQF010000213.1:0-2744 GCA_048254795.1 Collinsella sp.
GGTGACGATGGCTCGGACGATGCGGGGGCGATCGGTGAGGTCATGGACGATACGCACGTCCGAAAGGCCTGCCTGGCGACAGAGCTCGGCCGCGGCATCGAGGGCACCCTCGTAGAGCTCGCAGGCAAACAGGCCGCCGGCACGCAGCATGTAGGGCGCCGCGTTGAGCAGGCGGCGGAAGATATCGAGACCGTCGGCACCGCCCTCGAGCGCCAGATCGGGCTCAAAGTCCTTGACCTCATGCGGCAGCGAGCGCATGACATCGGTGGGGATGTAGGGCGGGTTGGAGACGAGTACGTCAAAGGTGCCCCACTCTTCGCGGGGAATGGAGCTCACCAGGTTTGTGAGGCTGAAGGCGACCTCGTCGGACGTGAGGCCAAGCGCATCGCGGTTTTTGGTAGCAAGGTCGATGGCGCGCGGCTCGATATCGGTAGCAGTGCAGGTAACGTGCCCGCGGCGCTCCCAGGCAAGGGAGAGCGAAATGCAGCCCGTGCCGCAGCCGACCTCGAGAACGCGGGCAGTGCGGGGCTCGGCTGGGGCAGATACGTTGGCCTCGGCGGCATCTTGCGCGGGAGTCGCCTGTTGGTCGTTGTCCTCAATGGCGATGCCGTATTCGTCGAGCTCAGGCTCGGGGGTTTCCATGGCCTCTGCTTCTGCCGCTTCGGCTTCTGCTGCCTGCGCGGCGGCTTCCTCGGCCTCGCGGTCGGCCAGTTCCTCGGCATAGGCGCGGCTACCGAGCACGTCGCTACCCAGCGCAGCCTCATCGGCGGCCGTCAGGTTGGCGGCACGGCGCTCGGCGGCCGCGCGTTCGTCAGCCAGCGCCGCCTCGGCTTTGCGGGCCTGCTCGACCTCATCGTTCCAAGGCAGCTCCACGCGCTGGCGGGCAGCGGCCTCGGGGCTCAGCACCTCGGCATCCAGATAGTTCAGAACTTCTTCGACGAGCATCTCGGTCTCGGGGCGCGGGATGAGCACACCGGGGGCGCACGCGACGTCGATCATGCGAAACTGCGTGCTACCGGTGATGTACTGCAGCGGCTCGCCCTTCGCGCGACGGACGACCGCCGCGTGCATGGTCTCGAGCTGCGCTGCGTCGAGCGTCTCGTCCATGCGCATATATAAGTCGATACGCGCCAGACCCGTAGCTGCGCACAGCAGCCACTCGGCAGAAAGACGGGGGTGCTCCTCGCCGCGCTCGGCCAGGTACTCCTTGGTCCACTCGAGACAACGCTTGATGGTCCAAATCTCGTTTGCCATGGGGCCCTCCCCTCTTAAGCGCCGGACGGCGCGCGAATGTCGGAGCAGATTGTACGCGAGGCCAGCGCTTGGCAAGGGACGATTGAAGGCAATTATCGAGAATCAGCCCAGAATTTTGCTTGGAACCCATCTGAAGTGCCCATTCGTCGACGTCTAAATCTGCATCCGTCAAGCTTTTGGCAAGGTTGACCCAAAACTGACCAATATCTAACCAAGAACTTGCCAAATCACTTGACGTGCGACGCATCAAAAAATGCACTGCGACTTCTTGAACGATTTTTTGAGCATTATTTTCAATAGCAGATAAATGCCGCTAATTTCTTTGAGCAGGTAGCCGGCTTCATGGCCATCAAAGCCGATTGAATAACATCTCAAAGCAATGTGCCCAACCTAGCCATTTAAGAACGTCCCCAATGACTACCTCTAAGGCGCCGCAGGTTGAGCATACCCAATGACTACCCAAGAGAACGCCGCAGGTAGAGGACGGACAGCGAGCGCCGCCCAGAGCGAACAAGTTGGCATGAAAAAGGCAAGGCATAGACCTTCTGGTCATGCCTTGCCTTTTGAATGACAAATTGTCGCTCTGGGCGGCGCGCAGCGTCGAGCTGTTACGCGGTTTGGTAAAACCGCGTAACCCACTACACAGCCTGCGCCAGCTTCTCGGCTCGCTCGGCGGCGGCGAGTGCCTCGATCACGGTGCCGAGCTGATCGCCCAGAAGGACGCCGTTGTAGGTGGAGTTGAAACCGATGCGGTGATCGGTCACGCGGTCCTGGGGCTGGTTGTAGGTACGGATCTTCTCGGAACGGTTGCCGTGGCCGATCTGGCTCTGGCGCTCGGCACCGAGCTCTGCCTGCTGCTTCTCGAGCTCCATCTCGTACAGACGGGCGCGCAGCATCTGCATGCAGACCTCGCGGTTCTGGATCTGGGAACGTTGCTCCTGCGACTGCACCACGGTGTTGGTGGGCAGGTGGGTGATGCGCACGGCGGAGTAGGTGGTGTTAACGCACTGACCGCCAGGGCCGGAGGCGCAGTAGGTGTCGATGCGCAGGTCGGACTGGTTGATCTGGACGTCGATTTCCTCGGCCTCGGGAAGCACGGCGACGGTAGCCGTTGAAGTCTGGATGCGGCCCTGGGACTCGGTCTTAGGGACGCGCTGGACACGGTGCACGCCGGACTCGTACTTCATAACGGAGTAGACGCGGTCGCCCTCGACCTTGAACTCAATGGACTTAAAGCCGCCGGCCTCGCTGGGGCTGGAATCGAGCACGGTAGTCTTCCAGCCGCGCGACTCACAAAAGCGCTGGTACATCTTGTACAGATCGCCGGCGAAGATGGCCGCCTCGTCGCCACCGGCGGCGGAGCGGATCTCGACGATGGTGTTCTTGTCGTCGTTGGGGTCGCTCGGGATGAGCATGTACTTGATGTCTTCCTCGAGCTGGGGAAGCTTGGCCTCGTTTTCGGAGATGTCCATCTGGAGCATCTCCTTCTC
>DBEZQF010000214.1:0-19418 GCA_048254795.1 Collinsella sp.
TCGATCTGCAGGTCGTGATAGCGCTGATGCGTCTCATAGTGAGCCTCGGCCTCGGGACGCGTCGTGGGAGCCATGACGTTCGCATAGACCTTGTCGCCCAGAATCGGATGGCTGCCGACCTCGAGCTCCGCCGGGTCGTTCTCCTCGAGCCAGTCGATCAACACGTCGAGGCCCTTGAGCATTCCGCGATACTCCTCGATATCGCCCAATGCACCGTAAATCATCTAAATCCCCTCTCGGATCGCTTCTTTGGCGGCTACTCGGCAAACGCGTTACCGACGCTGTTGCCGCCCACATACGTCTCGACCAGGGTAAGGTCGGGATTGAACACGACAAACTCGGCGTCGCGCCCCGGCATAATGCTACCGCACTTGTCGTCGACATGAGCTAGCAAGCGATGCCGGGGCCGTCACCCAAGCTCTTACAGCTCGGTCACGACAACGCCGTTGTAGACCTCGTCCCAACGGTCCATGACCAGATGGCCGGTCATGGGATCCATGGCATTGAGCTTGCCGCAGGTGTTGGCGGTACGCAGTACCGTCTCGTCGTCTGCGCCAGCAGCGATGGCATGCGCGAAGCCTGCGATAGTGGAGTCGCCAGAGCCCGTAGCGTTAACGGCGGGGATATCGGGAGTCTTGGCGCGGAACGCACGGCCATTGTGGAAGCCCACGGAACCGGCGGCACCCATGGACACGACGACCCAGGGGATATCGGAGAAGCGGGCGTCAGAGGCAAGTGCGGCGCGGAGCTCGTCCACATCGTCGGTGGTAAAGCTCGTGCCCAGAAGGCCGTTAATCTCGGTCAGATTAGGCTTGACCAGCTCGGGCTTAATTTCGGACTTAAGGGCGGCCTCGAGCGAAGCACCCGAGGTATCGAGCAGCACCTTGGCGCCGGCGTTCTCGGCAATGCCCGTGATCTTGGCATAGTAGTCCGCCTCGACGCCGCGGGGCAGCGAACCCGAGATGGTGACGACATCGGCCTTGCCTGCAAGCTCGGCGAACTTTGCAGTAAAGGCATCGAGCTCCTCGGGGGCAATTGTCGGGCCACTCTCGAGCAGCTCAGTCTGGTTGCCGGCGTGGAGGATGTTGAGGCAAATGCGAGTCTCGCCCTTGATGGGCACAAAGTCGTTTTTAATACCGTTGGCGTCCATGAGCTCAGCCATGTAGGCGCCCATGTGGCCGCCGAGCAGACCTGTTGCCACAACGTCGTCGCCCAGCTGACCCAGCACACGGGCCACGTTGAGGCCCTTGCCGCCAGCGGTCTTTTCGGGCGTCACACGGTTGACGTCGTCGATAACGAGCTCATCGAGCTGATAGCGCGTATCGACAGACGGGTTCATCGTAACGGTGAGGATCATTTTTAGCTCCTTATCTCGCAGGCTCCTTGTGCCTCGCGATACGAGTCGACAAAACGGAATTACAGAATCTCAATCGTGAACGAGCGAACGACGGTCTCCTTGGGCTTTGCGACAAGGCAGCCGCGCTTATGCTCAAGCACGTCGTCCTCATCGGAGCAGGTCGAAAGGCCGCCCCAGGGCTCAACCGCCACAAAATCGCCCTCGGGCTTGCTCCACACAATGAGATATGGGAAGCCCTCAAAGCTCAGGCGGACGCCCTTGTCCTCGCCCTTTTTGGAAAGCGTGACCTGACAGCTCTCGAGCACGTCAAAGATGGTCTCCGCAAAATCGAAGAGCTCATGTGACAGAGGCAGCGTCTTTCCCACCATGGGGTTCTTGGAGCGATTGGTCACGTCAATCAAGCCAGTCGAGGGAACGGCGGTGCAGAGCTCCGCAGCCTCGTCTTTCTCAAAGCGCAACTCGTAGTCCGTATAGGCCTCGCCCTCATCGAGCGGACACCTAAAGCCGGGATGACCGCCGATAAAGAACGGCATGTCCTCGGTTCCCTCGTTGGTCACCTCATAGGAGACGCGAACGGCATCCCCCTCAAGCGTATAACGAGCGACAAGCTTAAACGGATACGGATAATCGCTCAGCAGCGCGGCGTTATCCTCCGAAGCCAGGCACATCGCCAGCTCGTTCTCGCTCTGGCTCAGCAGCTTCCACTCCTGTTTGCGCGCAAACCCATGGCGAGCGAGCTTTACATGATGCCCGGCAAACGTCATGGCGTTGTTATCGCGCAAGCCTCCGCAAATCGGGAAGCAAATCGGTGCCTGGCCGGACCACACGGCGGGATCGCCCTGCCACAGATACTCGCAACCTCCGGCCTTGATCGAGGTAAACGAACCACCAGCCGTGGACACCTTAATAGAAATCGAATCGTTGGAGAGAGCGTATTCCATTGCCCATCCTTTCGAACAACTGCTTTTTGCTCGCAAGTACCCGTCTCGGCCCTAACCAAAGGACAAACCCGCACGTTCATCGATGCGTCCGGTATCCCAGCCATGTAACGGGGTACCATACAGACATTGATGCAATTACAGCTGAAAGGCCTTCTTATGCGAACCATCATCCTCTACGCCTCGCGCCATCACGGCAATACGAAAAAGCTCGTGGACGCCATCGTCGAGGCACACCCCGAGATCGATACCCTCGACGTCAAGGCACTCGGTAAAAACGAGTATCCCAACCTGCACGAATATCATCTGATCGGTGTCGCCACGGGCATCTATTACTCCGAGATCGACAAGGACATGGCACGAGTGCTCACGAACGTGCTGCAGCCGCAGGACAAGGTGTTTGGCCTTATGACCTACGGTGGCAAAAACAAGTGGTACGGCAAGGATATCGATGGCATCTGCCGCATGAGGCAGGCCATCTTTATGGGTGTCTACGGCTGCCCCGGCTTTGATACGTGGGGGCCGTTCAAACTCGCCGGCGGTGTCCAAAAGGGACACCCGACCGCTGAGGAAATTAAGGGCGCCGTCGACTTCTTCGACAAGATCGAAGACGAATATGGCGATATCATCGTCGAAGAGTACGCCAAGCGCGAGAAGCGTCTAGCATACGAGAAGGAGCATCCTGCAGGAGGCCTGGTGGCCGGCGTCAAGCGCACGGCAAAGAAAATCGCTAACAAGCTGTAACTGTGAAGGTGCTTTTGAGCGTTCAACCCATACGGCGGGTCCGAGCAGATTCGGGCCCGCCGTCTTTTTCTATCGTTACTCGGTAAAGGCGTTGCCGACGCTCTGGCCGCCAACATACGTCTCGACGAGGGTAAGCTCATGGTCGAACACGACAAAGTCGGCGTCGCGACCCGGCATGATGCTGCCGCACTTATCCTCGATGTGCGCGGAGCGTGCCGGCACCTCGGTTGCCATACGAATGGCGATATCGGCGCTGGCGATGCCCCAGTCAACGATGTTCTTGACGCCCTGGGCAAGCGTGAGCACCGAGCCGGCAATGCTCTTGCCGTCGGCGAGCCAGCACAGGTTGTCCTTCATGATGACGTCCATGCCACCACTGGTGTAGCTGCCCTCGGGCATGCCGCCGCAGCCCAGGCAGTCAGTGATGAGCACCGTGTGTTGCCAGCCCTTTGCCTGCAGCAGCGCCTTGATGGCGGCAGGGTTAACGTGCTTGCCGTCACAGATGATCTCGGCGTAGGTCTCGGGCGTGGACATGGCAGCGCCCACGACACCGGGCTCACGGTGATGCAGCCCGCGCTGACCGTTATAGGTATGCGTAAAGCAGCTGGCACCGGCGTTGATGGCGGCGATGCACTCATCGTAGGTGGCGTCGGAGTGACCGATGCTGGTCACCACACCCTTGGCGTTCAGAGCAGCCGCATAAGCAGCGGCACCGTCGCGCTCGGCCGCCATGGCGCTCTTAACGATGCGACCGCCCGCAGCCTCCTGCCACTGATCGAAGACCTCCTCGGAGGGATCGATAAGATAAGCGGGGTTCTGCGCGCCCACGTGCTTCATGGTAAAGAAGGGGCCCTCCAGATAGATGCCCTGAATGCGAGCACCGCAGAAGTCGGGGCCGCGACCCTCGTCCGCCTGGGCGATGGCGGCGCAGGCATCCTTGATCTGCTCGACGCCATCGGTGAACGTCGTGGGCAGCCAGCTGGTGGTACCGCGACGGGCGAGCTCGGTCGAGCTGATATCAATGCCCTCGGGATCGTTATCGGTAGTCGAGTGGTTATAGAAGCCATGGATGTGAGTATCGACCATACCCGGTGCGATCCACGATCCCGTGTAGTCCTTGATCTCGCAAGAGGGCTCGTCGGCCTGCCAGGCGCCAAAAACGCCATCCTCGACCATAAGATAGCCGCCCAGTTGCGGGCCTGCCGGCAAGAAGAACTTGTCAGCCTTAATTGCGTACGTGCTCATATGCACTCCTTGCTTCTAAAGCAGTTGACTGTGGTAATGCTTATACCCGGTCCATGTAAAAACAAAAAGCGCCCGCCCGCCGTTATGAGCGGACGGGCGCCCTTACAGGGGGACGCGATTAAGCGGTGAAGGGGTGAATCGTCACGCCCTTAACCACGCGGTTGACCGTGCCGGTGGGGCTCGGCGTATCGGGCGTGTTGCCCACGCGCACGGAGTTGAGCAGGCTGATAGCCTGGGCAAACATCACGAACGGCAGGGCAAGGTAGCCCTCGGGAAGCGCCTCGTAGCCCTTAAAGGTGAAGGACTCGCCCTCGTAGACGGTAGCGCCATCCTGCTGAACGGCAACGGTGTGCTGAGCGATCTTGTCGCCACCGATCTCGTTGAGGATGTCGATGTCGTACTGACGGGTGTAGGCGTCGTTGTTGACGAACACGAAGACGAGCGTCTTATCGTCGACGAAGGACTTAGGTCCGTGACGATAGCCCATGGAGGTGTCGTAGGAAGTAGCAACCAGACCGTGAGCGAGCTCGAGGATCTTGAGCTGGCTCTCCTGGGCAAGGCCACCAAAGGAGCCAGAACCCAAGTAGGTCACGCGGTTGAAGTCGCCAGCCAGGTAATCGGCGATCTCAGGCTCACGGGAGATGACCTCCTCGCCCATCTTGGCAATCGTCTCGACCCACTCGGCCTTCTGCTCGTCAGAGGCAGTGTCGAAAATAAGGGTGGAGAGCAGGGTCATGCAGGAATAAGAACCGGTCATGGCGAAGCCCTTGTCGTTGGCGCGCGGAATGAGCAGCGTCAGCGCATTGGGATCATCGGCAGACTCGACGGCAAGCTTGCCCTCGGGAGCGCAGGTGATGTTGAGGAACTTGACGTTGTGGACGAGCTCCTTGGCAACGGCAACGGCGGCAAGGCTCTCGGGGCTGTTGCCAGAGCGGGCAAAGGAAACCACGAGCGTGGGATCCTCGGCGCGCAGGAAATCGCGCGGAGCGCTCACGATGTCGGTCGTGGCGATGGGCTTAAAGTCGTAGAGATCAGTGTTGCCAGCGTGACGCAGGTACGGGGCGCAGGTATCGCCAACGTAGTCGGACGTACCGGCACCGGTGAAGACAACGGACAGACGGCCCTCGCCCATAGCGCGAGCCTCGGCCAGGAAGGCCTCGATGGCCTCCTTGTTCTCGCGATAGATGTTGAGCGTATCACGCCAAAGCTCGGGCTGCTGAGCAATCTCGGCCGTGGTGATCTGGGCGCCGAGCTCGGTGAGCTCCTCGACACTCTTCTCGAACATTTCTAATACCTCTCTCTAGAAGTAATCCTCTGACGTGCAATTATACACTTCGGTTGGTTATCTGGTAGTAACCAGTTAAATGCAAAGAATCACCATATGGAAACGATGCGAGCACTAGTTACTGCGCTGGTGGTAAACCTTGTATTTAAACTGATCGGCACGAGCAACCGAGAGTGTGTACTCCACTACCTCGTTTGACTCGTTATACGTAGTCCTGACCAAATCGAGCACAGGCGAGCCCTCGACAATTCCCAAAAGGTGGGCATCGGTGGGACGGGCTATGCTCGCATAGAACTCCTCTTCGGCCACGCGAATCTTTTGCTGAAAGTCCTGCTCAATCACATCGTAAAGCGGCTTACGCTCCAGCAGCGGTCGCTTTAGGGACAGAAATTGACGAACCGGAAGATAGCTGCGTTCGACCATCATGGGCATGTTGTCGGCAGAACGAAGGCGCTTGAGCTTAAAAATGCGATCACCGATGCGCAATCCCATATGCTCGGCCAGATTCTTATCGGCCTCCATCTCGCAAAACTCGAGAATCGTGGTCTCGGGTTCTCGACCCATCGCGCGCATCTGCTCGGTAAAGCTGTAGGACTGCATAAGATTGGTTGCTTTTGCCGAACGGTCGGTCACAAAGGTACCGCGACCGTGCTGCCGAACCACCAGTCCTAAACGCTCCAGTTCCTGCAGAGCCAGGCGTACCGTAGTGCGCGAGAGACCATAGCGCTCCGAAAGTTCGCGCTCGGAAGGAATCATGTCACCGGCGCGATATTCATGGTCAATCTTTTCGGTCAGAATATCGACCAGCTGATCGTACAGCGGTTGCTTACGCGCTCCGATCGCCATCCTATCCTCCCTTTTGCTCGAATTCGGCTAACTACCTAGGGTGTTATGCATTATCTGTCTGCCACACCCGAATCATTAAGAAAACAAAAGCCGCGCGCTCTTTCGAGCACGCGGCTTTTAACATACACATGGCTTAAGGGGTCGGGGTGTGAGCCGCGTAGGGACACACCCCTCAAGCTAGAGCCTTACCAGATGCTCGGCCAGAGACCAAGCGGGCCAGCGCCCAGGATGCCAAGGACGAAGAGCAGGAGAATGCCCTTGGTCGGGGTCCAGCTGTGCTTAGCGAACATGTAGTAAAGCAGCAGCGTAAGCATAAGCGGGACGAGCTTCGGGACGATGGTGTTGAGGGTGTCGGCAACAGAGAAGTTGACCGGATCCTCGGTAACGGTGCCGTAGGTCACGGACTCCATGCCGTTACCCAGATCGGTGACGCCGCACTCGACAGCGTTGCCGTCGGCATCGGAAGCGGTAAGGGCGTTGCCGTCCTTATCGGTCATGGCGATGGTACCGGCCTCAGCGGTCTCGGTATCGATGCCCTCCATACCGGTGAAGTTCTCGGCCTCCTTCTCGGAGACGATCACGGTAGTAGCGGAGAGACCACGGGTGGTGCCGTTGGGGATCTGGAGGTTGATCTGGGTGCCACCCATGGTGACGACCAGGCAACCGACGACGAAGACGCCCATGATGGAAGCGGCACGCGTGAAGGCCTGCATGTTGGCGGTCAGAGCGTCAATAGCGCTGGTGCCAAGCTTGTAGGACCAGTTCATGAGCCAGAAGCGCAGAGCGAACTGGACGACGTTGAAGATCACCAGGAAGATGATCGGTGCAGCGGCGTTGCCGTTGATGGCCATGTTGGAGGTGATGCCGGCCGTGATAGGCACGAGCGTCAGCCAGAACAGGGCGTCACCGATACCACCGAGCGGGCCCATTGCGGCGACGCGGACGGCGCGGATCGTGGGGATGTCAACCTTGTTCTGCTCGAGCGAAAGCACGATGCCCATAACAAAGGTGACAAGGAACGGGTGGGTGTTGAAGAACTCCAGGTTGTGGCTCATGGAAGCCGCGAGGTCGTTCTTGTTGGTGTGGATCTTCTCCAGACCGGGGATGATGGAGTAGAGCCAGCCAGCGGCCTGCATGCGCTCGTAGTTGAACGATGCCTGCAGGAAGCAGGAGCGCCAAGCCATCTTGTTGAGGGTCTTCTGGTCGAGCTGCGGAGCAGGAGTGAGATCCTCGTAGTGCTCCGGGATCACATACTCATTAGATGCCATCTTCGAAGTCACCTCCGTCAGAAACAGCTGCACCCTTCAGCTCGGTCTGCTGCTGGAAGTCCCAGAAAGCGATGCCGAAGCCGATGAGAGCGAGGATGAGCAGAGCAGGGGTTGCCAGCGAATCGTTGGCAACGGTGATGAGCGCGAGGCCAAAGCCCATGAGGAAGAAGCCCCACATATCGCGGTTCATCATAACCTTGAGCAGGACGGCGAAGCCGACGAAGCGCATCATGCCGCCTGCAGCGGACAGACCGGTCTGCAGCCAAGTCGGGATGGCGGAAGCGATGGTCTGACCAATGGTAGCGCCAGCGATGAAGAACAGGGTGACGACGACAGCGAAGATCAGGCCGAGCAGAGCCATGGCGAAGTAGTTCAGGCGCTCGATGCCCTTGGTGTCCGCGTTGTGAGCCATGTTATCGGCCGTGGACATAAGCGGGGACATAAGCGTGAAGACCAGGGTAACGCCAAGCTGGCCAAGCAGAGCGAACGGAATGGCGAGGCCGACTGCCGCGTTGGGCTCGAGGCCCGTGGCGATAGCGAGAATGGCTGCCATGATGCCGCCGATGACGGCGTTAGGCGGCTGAGCGCCTCCGATCGGCATGTTGCCGATCGTCATGAGCTGATAGGTACCACCCACGAGAAGACCGGTGTTGAGGTCGCCAAGGATAAGACCGATGACGGCGCCGGTGACGATGGGCTGATAGAGAGACTCGAGGAAGTCAAACTGGTCGATTGCCGCGATGAACGTGACGACGAAGACCAGAGCGATCTGGATGATCGAGTATTCCATCTTGCTCCTCCTTTCAAAATGTATGTACGCACTTTGGATTTCACGTACAGAACGTCAGGGTTTCACTCCTGACAACGTGGATCACGAGGATTACGAGAAGAGCTTGCTCGTGTCCTCAACAGGCGTGCTCGGAACGCGCCTGATCTCCAACTCCACCCCCAATTCCTGCAGCTCTTTAAACGCAGCGACATCCTCGTCGTTAACTGCGACGGAGGTGGCGACTTGGCGCTTTCCTTCCGACATGTGCATGTTGCCGATGTTTACCTTCTTTATAGGCACACCGCCCTTGACGAGCGTAAGCACGTCTTCCGGTGTTTCGGCCACGATGAAGATCTTCTGGCGCGGGCTCGCCTTGCCAATGACGTCGATGGTCTTCTGCAGAGAGAAGAAACGCGTAGCGACGCCGGCGGGAGCGGCCATCTTCATGAGGTTCTGGCGCATGGTGTTGGACGCCACGTCGTCGTTGGCGACGAGGATGAGGTTGGAGCCCAGGGTGGAGTTCCACTGGGTGGCAACCTGACCATGAACCAGTCGGTTATCGATGCGGGTAAGAAGAATGTTGGGTTCTGCCATGTTGATCAGCTTCCTTTCGTTATTTGCTGACGACAGTTACTTGATCTCCTGAATCGCGTAACGCGAAATATCTACGACGGCTCCGGATCGGACTTTGATCTGGACCTTCTCGCCTTCGATGCCTTTGACGGTTCCGTAGATACCGCCGGCGAAAAGAACCTCCTGACCCGGCTTGAGCTCGGTGTGCAGCTCCTTGAAGTACTTCTGCTTCTTCTTCATGTTGATTTGCGACCAGATGGTGTAAATCAAGCCCATGATGACAAGCAGGCCTAAAAGGGCGACCGAGGAGCTCAGAACGTTGGCTCCGAAATCGGCCATTAGATGCCGTCCTCGTCGCCGAAGATATCCTCTTCCTCGGAGCCGGCAACGGATGCGACCGTCTGGGCGGTGATGCCCGTCTGGCCAACGGTCACGGCCTGCTCGCCAAGCTCGGCGAGCGTGGCATTGCCGCGGAGGAACAGAAGCTCAATAACCATGGGAAGGTTGGTGCCAGTCAGAACCTCGACGTTGTCGACATCCTGGGCAATCATCATCGACTGGTTGAACGGGGTACCACCGAGCAAGTCGGTAAAGACGAGCACGCCATCGCACTCCTCGCGCATGGCGGTAATAGCGGCGCGGAGATCCTCACCGTAGGATGCAGCCTGGTCGCCCTCAAAAGGAACGACGGTAAAAGCAGGCTGGTCGCCGGCAACCATAGCGATAGCGCTTGCAAGGCCGGGTGCGAACTGTCCATGACCGGTAAGAATAAAGCCAACCATTCAAATTTCCCTTCCGAAGGTGTGTACGATCTGAGTCCGATAATTTTTGAAAGCCAGCGGGCACTCGCCCTTAAAGCTTCTTAGAAAGCGTTCTTTGAAGACCAGTGGTTTCTAAACTGGTAGTAACCACGTGACGTGTTGTTGTCACTATATCACCCCAGAAGAGGTCGCTTTCGTTGATTCATACGGTAAAACGTTTTTGCACCGCTCACGGTGATAAATCGACCGTTTACCGGTCGTTAACACTTCTACCTGCGGTTTTGAAACCGTTTCGAAATGCTTTGGCAAAAAATCGGATCTTTTCCTGTGTCTAAACAACGCAGGGCGGCTAAAAATAGCGTGTAGAAAAATTGCAGGTCATTGTGAAGATATGTGAATTGGTCTTTTTGACTTAATACCAGTTAGAACCAGTTTTGAGATTATCGGTGAACGGTAGTTTTCGACCGTTCACCGGTTACTTGTAATCGTTTGCAGCTGTTTTCCCATATGAATTAGGGGAACCCGATGGAACGCTTGCGCGATCACGAGAAGTTTTGGCATTTGTCCTCATCCCCCCCGCGCCAAACTCCAGCATCCAAAATGAACTAATAGCTCACGCTAATCGTTTTCAATCATTACTTACTCAGTATCCGTAATTATTTATCGTTTATCGTTAATTCTGATATGATACAAGTATCATCCAAAACGCCGATTGGAGGGGTTATGGTCCATCGAAACGCGTCTATATCGAATGAAACCATCAGCCGCGAACAGACGGTAGCTAAACTGAGGAAGCTCGCTCGCATCTGCAAATGGGCCACGATCTGCATTACCACCGCGCTCGCTCTGGGGCTCCTCGCAGTCATTGCGATTGACCTTCTACTCATATTGCCTGGCCTCTCCCAAGGCTCGTGTCTCCAATCCGTAGAACTTCAAGCCGGCGAAGGGCCGTGCCTTGCTATCGTCGGTACCGATGCGCAGGCCCCACTTATGCTCGTCGCACACGATGGTCACACTGCCATAGGGAGCCTTTTGATGACATGTCTCGCGCTTACCATCGCGATAAGCGTGCGCAGGCTTTTCTTCAGCATTGAAAAGGAAGGCAGGCCATTTGACCTTGAATGTAACCAGACACTTCGTCGAGTAGGACATTTATTCCTTATCGGCGGGGTTGCCGTGAGGCTTCTTGGTGCCGTTATCACGGGAATGATACTCTCAGGATTTGGCGGCAGCTTTACGGATGCGTTCGCCGGCCAGTTATTCGAGCCCTCCATGCTCTTTGCAGGCCTGATTATTTGCCTGATTGCCAGCATCTTCCGCTACGGGTATATCCTGCAAAAACAAGATGACGAGTTGCTCTAGGGGGAATCCATGATTATTCTGCGGCTTGACCGCATGCTCGCCGAACGCAAGATCTCATCCAAAGAGCTTGCGGAACGTGTGGGCATCTCCCAGGTCAATATGTCACGCATTAAGACGGGCAAGGTTTCTGCTATACGTTTTTCAACTCTTGACGCGATATGCCGGGCACTCGACTGCCAACCGGGCGATGTACTGGAATATATATCCGACGATGAAGCCGATAGCCTTTTTGGACTTAAAGATGAATAGCCATAATTAAACTGTCGATCACGCTCTCAACGCAAAAAGCCCGCTAGAACGTTGTCCGTTCTAGCGGGCTCAATCAGGTAGATCGGTTAGCGCGCAGTAGTGCAGGCAAACCTTACGCAAACAGGCCGTAGATGCTGATGTTGGCCTTGGCGTAGAGGCCGTTGGCGTACTCGGTCCACTTGGAGCTGGCGCTCGAAGCCTGCGAGGAGTACTGCTGGTAGGCGGTGTAATAGGCGGTCATGGCTTGCTTATAGGTAGCGCTATCGGCCGTAAAGGCATCGTCAGCGAAGGCCTTGGCATAGGTGCTGTCGGCATCCTTCCAGGTGCCCTTCTCGCTATCCCACTCGTCGCCGGCAAGGTTGATGATGTAATCGGCGTAATCCTTGCTCGCGGTGTCCTCGTTGCCGTCAGAAGGCTCGGTCGGAGCAGTCGGCATGCTTGCGGAGCTATCGCCCACCTTCTTCTTGTAGAGCTTCTGCAGCGTCGCGGACTGGCGGACGATCTGCTTGGCCTGGTCCTTGGACACGCCATACTGCGTGGCCATGGTCTTGTAGTCCGAAGTGCCGATGGAATCCTCGGCGTACTTCTTCATCTCCTTGGAAGAGACGGTAATGCCCTCGTCCTCGGCAGCGTCGAGCAGGATCTTGTTGCGCACGTAGGACAGGATGACGTCGGCAGAGGGAGCGGTGTAGTTGCCATCGCCATCCTTGACGGTGTCGAGGCTGTACTGGCTCTCGATAGCCTCGCGCGCGGTGATGTCGCTCTTCTTGCCGTTGTAGCTGTAGCTTGCAACGGTCGAATCGAGCTGGTCCTCGGTGAGGGTCGCCGAGCCGACGCCCTTGCCGCCAAAGCCTCCATTGCCAATAAAGAAGCCGACCACCGCAGCGATCACGACTGCAACCGCAAAGGCGGCAATCATCGTCTTCTTGTGCTTGGATGCATGGTCGTCCACGTCGGAGTCGTTGTCCTCATCCTGCTCCTCGGGCATGAGATTCTCGTCAGCGGCATCCGCGGCAATCTGAGCCTCCAGGCGGGCGTCCTCCTCCTCGGCGGTCGTGCCGGCAGCAATGTGCTCGGCAGACGTACCGGCGACCAGATCGATCTTCTCGTCCTCATCACCGTCGGGTCCTTCGCCGCGCTCGATGATCTGGATGCCGTCGATCTCGTCCTTCTCGTCCTTCTTTTGAATCAGACCCATATCAGTTACTCCTTGTTAGGAAACATAGTCACCAATAGAATACGCCCGGCAGAGCGCCGGGCGTATTGATTCTTAGGTTATACGCAAACACTTAAGTACTATTTAGGCGTTTGCAGCGTGCATGCCTTAGGCCAGGTGAGCGATAACGGCATCGGCAAAGGCCTGCGTACCCACAGCGCCCTCAACGGAGCCGGTCTGGGCACGACGCACGTCACCGGTAACCTGCTCGCCCTCGTCGAGCGTGGCAGACACGGCGGCGCGAATGCGATTGGCAGCGTCGTTCTCGCCCAGGTGATCGAGCATCATCGCAGCAGAGAGGATCTCGGCCGTGGGGTTGGCGATATCCTGGCCCGCGATATCGGGCGCGGATCCGTGCGTTGCCTCAAAGATTGCGCAGTCGGCACCGATGTTGGAGCCAGGAGCCATACCCAGACCGCCCACTAGGCCGGCGCACAGGTCGCTCACGATGTCGCCGTACAGGTTGGGCAGCACCAGGACATCGAAGTCGTTGGGGTTCTGGACCAGGCCCATGCAGGTGGCGTCGACGATCTTGTCGTTGAACTCGATATCGGGATAGTTGGCGGCCACCTCGCGCGCAACGCGCAGGAACAGGCCATCGGTCGCCTTCATGATGTTGGCCTTATGCACGGCCGTCACCTTTTTGCGGCCGCAGCGGCGGGCATACTCAAAGGCATACTCCACAATGCGGCGGCTCTTGGCGATGGAGATCGGCTTAATTGAAATGGCGGAATCTGCGGCGAAGGTCTTCTGACCCGAGCGCTCGACAAGTTGCGAGAGTTCCTCAACCTCGGCAGCGCCCTCATCGAACTCGATGCCGGCGTAGAGGTCCTCGGTGTTCTCGCGCACGATGACCAGGTCGACGTCGCGGAAGCGCGAGCCGTCGCCCGGCTGCGACAGGCAGGGGCGCACGCAGGCGTACAGGTCAAAATGCTTGCGCAGGGCGACGTTAACGCTGCGGAAACCCGTGCCGACCGGCGTGGTGATGGGGCCCTTGATGGCAACCTTGGTCTCGGCGACCGCGTCGAGCACGTGCTGGGGCAGCGGCGTGCCAAACTCGTCCATGACGCCGGCGCCGGCCTCCTGGACGTTCCAGTTGATCTGGACACCGGTGGCCTCGACCACGCGGCGCATGGCCTGCGTAATCTCGGGACCGATACCGTCACCGGGAATCAGGACTACATCGTGCGCCATAATCTGTTACTCCTCGTCTTCGGCGTCGTCAGATTTTTTAACGCTAGCACGCTTCTTCTTTTTGGAGAGATCCAGGCCAAAACGTTTAACAAGCATTTCGCAAATCTCGCTCGAACGGGCCTTGAGATAGCTGCCCTTACCGTTCTCGGCATCGAACTTAAGGCGCAGCGCAAGCTTCTCGGCAACCTCGGCGTCGATCTCGCCCTGGCAAAACTCGTACAGGCAACCGAGCATGTCGCGATACTCGAGGTCGCCGTGGTAGCACTGGATGGCCTCGTCCAGGATGGGCCAAGCTTCGCGCGAACGCTCGACGCTCGTGGCGCCCCACACGCACAGCAGGCGGAAGGCGGCATAGCGCAGCGTGGAGGAAATCTCGTCGAACAGCGCGGTCTCGGCACCCTCAAAGGCATCGCCCAGCTGCTCGGGGCAGGTGGTGGCGAGCGCCGCCAGGGCATCGAGGGCCTCCCAGCGGGTCTGAGCCTCGGGGCGGTCAAGTGCCTCGATCAGCGCGGGTACGCAGGGCACGACGCGCTGCGGATCGCGCTCGGCAAGCAGGTGCAGCACGCGGGCGGCAAACTGACGGATGCGGCGCGTGGGGCAGCCGAGCTCCTTGACCAGACGGTCGACGGCGTTCTCGTTCTCCTCTGCCAGCTGAAGCTGTGCCAGCTCCTCATCGGTGAGCTGTTCTTCCTTGTTTTCTGCCATAGTTACCTCTTCTTACTATTTCTTAGCGTGCTTGCCAGCACCCTTGCTGTCATCGGTGACCGAGATGAGCTGTCGGTCGGCTGCACCATTGTGACGCGCGCGGCGGCGCTCCTCGGCGTCGCCCGCATCGGCGGCGGCGCGATGTGCCTTGTTGACGTTAAAGACCTCGTCGTGCTTGCGCCACGGGCCGACGGACTCGCCAAAGCTCATCTTAAGGCCGGCGATAAAGCCGCCGAGCCAGCCGATCGGCGCAAACTGCACCAGCGGGAACAGCGAAAACACCCAGGTTAGCAGGACGACTGCCGCCGCTCCCGCAAAGTTGGCAATCCAGTAGTCGCGCTTGGTGATGACGCGCTTTTCGCACGCCCACTGGCCGCACAAAAAGCCGATGTAAATCGCAAAGAGAAAGAGCACCAGCGCAAGCACCACGAACGTCCAGCTCATGGGCGCTACTCCCCGTGATGGTGGCCACAGCAGCACTCGTGGCCATCATCATGGCCGTGGCCGCCGCAGCACTCGTGGTCCTCGTCGTGGTGATGGCCACAACCGCACTCGTGATCGTCGCCATGCTTGCCGCAACCACAGCCCTCCTCGTGAGCACCGTGCTCCTCGGGACGATACTGCGACCAGTCCAGACCGGCGGCGATGGCGTCGGCCTCCTCCTTGTAGAGGACCGTGATGGCCTGGGTGCCCAGCTTGGCGCCACCGATGGCGTCGAGCATGTCATAGAGCGTAAAGGCCACGTCGGCGCCGGGCAGCGCGAGCTCGCGGTCGTCGGCGTAGGCGAGCGCCAGACGCAGGTCCTTGATGAAGTGCTCGACCATAAAGCCGGGCTTGTAGTCGCCGTCGAGCGCCTTGGGCGCCAGGCTCTCCATGGCGCCGGACTTGCCGGTACCGCCCAGGATCATCTGGCGGGTCTTCTCCAGATCGAGGCCGCTCAGCTCGGCAAATGCCATGGCGTCTGCCATGCCGACCATGCAGGCGCCCAGCGACACCTGGTTGGCGAGCTTGGCAGCCTGGCCCTTGCCGGCGCCGTCGAAGCAGCAGATGGTTGCCGCGAAGGTGGAAAGGATGTCGCGGACCGGGGCGATGTCGTTCTCGGTAGCGCCCACGATAGCTGTGAGCGTGCCGGCGATAGCTCCCGACTCGCCGCCGGTGACGGGGCAGTCAAACGCCATGCGGCCGGAGACCTGGGCGGCCTCGGCAATGTCGCGCGCCAGCTCGGGCGAGCTCGTGGTGAGGTCGATCAGGACCGCGCCGGGCTTAGTGCACGCGAGCAGACCGTCACCCGCCAGGTAGAGCTCCTCGACCTCGGAGGGATAACCCACCATGGTAAAGACAACGTCGGCGTTCGCCGCGGCATCTGCCGGCGTATCAGCCCAGACGGCGCCGCGCTCGATAAGCGTGGCGGCCTTGGACTTGGTGCGGTTGTTGACCGTGACGGGATAGCCGGCGTCCAGAATGTGGCCGGCGATGGGGGCACCCATGATTCCGGTGCCAATGAATGCGACGGAGAGCTTGTTTGCCATGAAACCTTTCCTTTTGGGTTGGGTGTTGTTACCAGGTTGAATACTCAGTGCCAGCGTTTCGGCCGTGACTTGAGGGCACTTGCAGCCGCGGCGCCTGTCTACTCACCGCGCACACGGCGCGCGATGCGGTCGGAAAGCGAGGCTTTCTCGGCGCGATTCTTGCCCCAAAACGCGCAGGCCACCATGCCGGGGCCCACGTGCGAGCCGATGGTGGGACCCACGGAGCCGCGAATGATCGTGACGTCGGCGCAACCCTCCTCCTTGCGAATGGCGGCTTCGAGCCAGTCGCCGTCCTTCTCGGCATCGGCCGTCATGATCGCGATGGGCATGGTGCGATCGGGCACGAAGTTCTCGCGGAACGACTTGAGGATGGACTTGAGCGCCTTCTTGCGGCCGCGGTTGACGCCGACCAGCGACAGCGAGCCGGCCAGGTCGTAGGAGAGCTCGGGCTTGACGTCGAGCTTTGCCGTGAGCTGTGCGGCCGCGGGCGGAATGCGACCGCCGGCAGCCAGCGCGTCGAAGCTCTCGAGCGTAAAGAAGCCGTGGACATAGGTCTTTGCCTCGTTTGCCCAGTCGACCAGCTGCTTGGCGGTGAGTCCCGCCGAGCGCTGGCGGACGGCCTCGAGCGCCAAGAGCTCGCCGGTCGCACAGGGCAGGGCGTTATCGACCACGTAGAGCTCAAAGTTGGGATACTCGGCGCGCACGGTGTCTGCCGCCTGGCACGCAGAGTTGTAGCTCGACGACAGCGCCGAGGTAAAGCACAGGTAGACCGTAGGTGTGCCTTCTTTGGCGCACTCGGTAAAGAACTCGATATAGCGACCGAGCGACACAGCCGAGGTGGACACGCGGGCGCCGGCGCGCATGCGGTCGTAGAACTCCTTAGGGCTCATGCTCGACCAGATATCGTCCGTGCGCTCCTCGCCATCGATAATGAAGGGGAAGCCCAAGATATCGACATCGAGGTTCGCGGCGACCTCGGGGCTAAAGTCGCAGCAGGTATCGACGACGATGCGGCAGCGGTCAGAATGGCCGGTAGATGCAGCCTTGTCCATCAAAGCGACTCCTTACGTAAAAAAGGCGGCCATCCGCATGGGATGGCCGCCAACCGTTAACTCATGCAAGTTAACGTATTTTACTCGTCAAGTGTTTCGATGCGGGGCTTGATGATGCCATATCCACCATTCTTACGGTGATACACCACATTGATGAGGCCGGTCGTCGCGTTCTCGAACACGTAGAAGTCGTGACCGAGCAGATCGGTCTGCACCAGCGCCTGCTCCTCAGTCATCGGGGTGACATCGATGACCTTCTCGCGGACGAGCAGGTCGTCCTCCTCCTCGGGCAGCAGCAGATCGGCCAGATCCTCGACGCGCTCGACCGGTGCGACATCCGCTGCGCTGGCACCGCCCTGGCGGTTGTCCACGACCTTGGTCTTGAACTTGCGCAGCTGGCGGGTGACCTTATCGGCGGAGAGGTCGATGGCGGCGTACATATCCGCACCGTGCTCGGCAACGCGAATCACCGAACCGCGGGCACGAACCGTAACCTCGACGATTGCCGGGTTGGGGTTCGAGGGGTTCTTCTCATAACGAAGTACGACGTCGACCGTCATGGGCTCGATATCGAAAACCTTGAGCGCCTCGCCGATCTTCTCATCCACATGCGCACGCAGAGCATCGGTTACCGTCGTTTTGCGTCCAGAAACCTTGATATCCATACGTGGCTCCAATCTGCCTCGGGGACTTACTGTACTGGCTATGTACCCATTGCCGTGCATTTAATCACGCGGATTCCCAAAGACCCGAATAACGATTGCTTGATACCGCATACCGAAGTCTCGCACTTTTCTGTGGCAAAGTGCGCTATAGGAGGGAGCCGACAGATTTGTATTTGGTCCCGAAAATTAGCTTTGACCTGCTGGTTTTATAGGGATGAAAAAGCCGGACTCCCCTATTGGAGAAGCCCGGCAGTGCGTGTTGAAACCGTGAAGAAGTGTCCTTTCCAACGTATAGGAGACACCACCCCTAGCAATAACTAGCTATTGAGTTTGTTAATGTCGTCGTCGGTGATGGCGCCTTCCTGGCTGGACGATTTGTCCTCGGAGGATGCGGTCTCATTGTTGGAATCGGAGGACTCGCTGCCGGAGGACGTGGTCTCACTGGACTCAGAGTCGCCCGGCTGCACGTTAGCGCCCGAAACCGTCTTAGTGGTGAGGTCGTAGGGCATCCTGCCATACCAGACGCAGTGAACTGCCTCGAGCGTGCCGTCGACCGTGATGTCGTCGAGGGCATCGCTCACGGCACGGCACAGTTCGTCATTGGACGAGAGGCCCGCAACACCAAGCGTCGAGGGCGCCTCGAGCGCACCGACATAGGAGACCTCGCTCATCAGGCGTGCAAGGTAGCCGCCGGCCGTGGAGTCGCAGATCACATAGTCGACCTCGCCGGACTCGAGCGCCTCAAAGCACTCGTTGATGTTGGAGTAGGTCTTTTGGTTGGCGGTAATGTTCTGCTTAGCAAGCGCCTCCTGCGAGGCCGAGGACATCTGAACGCCCAGGGTGGACGTGCTAAGGGTATCGGTGGAAACGCTTAGCGACCCACCATCGTTAGTTTTACCGAACACGGAAGTGGCATCGTACAGGCAGGTGCCGAGCGAGCTAATGTCCCCGTCCGTGGAGTTAATCTCGCCGATAAAGATATCGGCCTTTTTGTCGCCGAGCGCGGAACCTGCCGAGGACGCGTCGACGAAGGCGACCTTAAGGCCCATGCGGCTTGCGAGGGCGCGGGCGGCGTCAACCGCATACCCCGTGAGCTCGCCGTCGGCGTCCTGCATGGCCTGCGGCGCATCGGAAGTATCGAGGGCGACCGTCAGGGTTCCGGGAGTGACCAGGGCATCGTCCGACACCGCCGGCGTGACGGTCTCGTACTCGATCTGGTCGATCGTGGGAGTCGTGAACGTAGACAGCGGGTTGAACGCGCATCCGCTCAGGCCCAAAACGGCGATGACCGCTGCGGTCCCAGCACCTAACCGAGCCGCGTGCATCAAGCTGCCCCTCACCATGTCCACTACCCTGCCTTCTGTGTCGTATACGATCCGTGCGTTGCGCGGAATATCAGGTTGTTCCCACCAGCTGACCTGGTATTTGACCCCACACTTGCGCACCGGGGTGTTTGCTCGGGAGGCCGCAGCCACCTTCACGACTGACCCGCTCGCCCGCGAGGCGGTATTGCCCCAAAGAAAGTAGAACGGACGGTGCGGCTTACATCTAGGACGCGCCATGATCGCGCCGCGCGCACGCGGTCGCTTACGTGGATCCCTTTGACCGCGTCTGTCTTGGACTAGGACGGGCATTTCGTCCGTCCGCAACCACAGCCTGG
>DBEZQF010000215.1:0-1922 GCA_048254795.1 Collinsella sp.
CCCGTCGAGTGGGCCGAGGTCAAGGCCGGTACCTTTGTCGAGTGCGGCCTGTGCGGCACCGCTGCCGTCATCTCCCCGGTTGGCGAGATCGACAACAAGGTTTACGGCGCCGACGAGACCGTGACCTTCCCGGCTGGCTACACCGAGATCGGTCCTGTGATGAAGAAGCTCCGCGAGACCCTGACTGGTATCCAGTCTGGTGCTGTTGAGGATAAGCACAACTGGGTTTACACCGTCGCGTAAGCTGTCTTAGCTGTCCGGCCCGAGGGCGACCTTCCTTTCCGGCGCGTCCTCGGACATGAAAGAACCTCCGCTGCGCACTTCGTGCGGCGGAGGTTCTTTCGTCCCGCGGAGTGCGCCGGAAAGGAAGGCCGCGCTTTTGTTTTGGTTCGCGCCATGTGGGGGTGGTGGCGACGTGCATTTTTGCGAGTATTCTGCAATCGAAGGCCCCTGCATACCGACCTCGGGCAAAAAATCGGGATTTCTCGATGTTTTCTACGAATGATGGGCGGGGTTATGGGCTGGCAGCGTTTGATTTGCAGGGATATTCGCGGTCTTTGGCATTTATCGTGGCGCCCGAAGCTCTTGGTTATGTTGAATACTCCTGAAAATGCACGGCGCTTAGAGGGGGACCTTCGCGAAAAAGGAAACCGCCCCGTCGAAGTATGCATTCGACGGGGCGGTTTATGCATTTGGCCGATTAAGGATGCGCTGTCAAACTACTAGAACTTGACGGTCGGGGCCTGGCGGGCTGCTTCGGCGGCCTCGAAGCCCTGGCGCTCCTTAAACTGGAAGATGCCGGCAAAGATGACAGCCGGGAACGTTTGAATGGCGTTGTTGTAGCTGAGCACGCAGTCGTTGTAGCTCTGGCGTGCATAGCTAATCTTGTTCTCGGTATCCTCGAGCGATGCCTGCAGCTGCGTAAAGTTGGTGTTTGCCTTAAGATCGGGATAGGCCTCGGCTACGGCGAAGAGCTGGCGCAGCGCACCGGTCAGCACGTTGTCGGCTTCCATCTTGGCTTCGGGCGTGGTGGCCTTGACGGCGGTGTTACGCGCGCTGATCACGGCGGAGAGCGTCTCCTGCTCGTGCTTGGCGTAGCCCTTGACGGTCTCGACCAGGTTGGGAATCAGGTCGTTGCGACGCTGCAGCTGCGTGTCGATGTTCTGCCAGGCGTTATCGATGCGGTTACGCTTGGTGACCATGTTGTTGTAGATGCCGGCGATGGCGCAGACAATCACAATGACAACAACGATGCCGATGATGACGGTAATCATGATGTCTCCGTTTCGAATGGCCGCGGCGGCATGCGCCAGCTGCCGTTGGTATAACGCTACTAGTATACCCGCAACGTTTTGCCGTGCCGAACTTTCCGGCAAGCGTTATGTTTTCGGCGGGGTCGGCACCGGGGCAAAGCGCGCGAGGTACAGGTGTAAGATATGCGACAGATTGACGAGTGTTGTCTTTGCCCTGAGGATGGCGATACCAGTGGACCTTCGCATTAAGAAAACCTACCGCGCCCTGTTCGATGCCTTCACCGAGCTTCTCGAGGAGCATCGTTTTGAGGACCTGACGGTTGCCATGCTGTGCGACCGCGCCATGATTCGCCGCACGACGTTCTACAAGCACTTTCGCGACAAGAACGATTACTTTGCCTTTTATATCGATGAGCTCATGTCGGGCTTGCCGCAAAAACAGCCCGATGAGGCCGGCGCGGTATCTGCCGAGGACGTGCGCGCGCTTCGGCACGCGATTTTGGACGATGCCATGGATTTGATTCTGACGCACGAGCGGCTCATGGATAACATTTTGGCAAGCAGCATGTCGGGCATGTTGACCAACGTTATTTGCGACCGCATTGCCCGCTCCATCCGCGAGCGTGTGATGAACGTGCTTGCCGAGGATGCCCTGGCCCCCGTGTCACT
>DBEZQF010000216.1:0-7507 GCA_048254795.1 Collinsella sp.
GTAGCCAGCCGGGAAGGTCACGGTCTCGTCGGCGCCGTAAACCTTGTTGTCGATCTCGCCAACCGGGGAGATGACGGCAGCGGTGCCGCACAGGCCGCACTCGACAAAGGTACCGGCCTTGACCTCGGCCCACTCGACGGGACGTTGGTCAACGGTCATGCCCAGGTCCTGAGCAACCTGAACGAGCGAACGACGGGTGATAGAGGGCAGGATGGAGTCGGTGTGCGACTGAGGAACGACGAGGGTGCCGTCCTCCTTCACGAACAGGACGTTGGCGCCACCGGTCTCCTCGACATAGGTACGGGACTCGGAGTCAAGATACAGGTTCTCGGCATAGCCCTCGCGATGGGCCTCCATCGTGGGCTTAAGGGACATGGCGTAGTTCAGGCCGGCCTTGATGTTGCCGGTGCCGTGCGGTGCGGCACGGTCATACTCGGAAACGCGCAGCTTGACGGGCTTGAGGCCACCCTTAAAGTACGGACCGACCGGGGTCACGAGAATGCGGAACGTGTACTCAGGAGCGGGAGCCACGCCGATCACGTCACCGGAACCGATCATAAACGGACGCACGTACAGGGTCGCGCCGGAGCCGAAGGGCGGAACCCAGGCGGCGTTGGCAGAGACGACCTGCTTGACGGCCTCAACGAACTTGTCCTTGGGGAACGGGGGCATCTCGAGGCGCTGGGCAGAGTTATACATGCGCTCGGCGTTCATGTCGGGACGGAAGCAGACGATGCTGCCGTCCTCGGCGGTGTAGGCCTTCAGGCCCTCAAAGACCTCCTGGCAGTAATGGAAGATGCCGCCGCACTCGGAGACATGCAGGGTGTGATCGGTGGTCAGGCCACCCTCGTCCCACTCGCCGTCCTTCCAATGGGCCTCGTAGCTGTAATCGGTCTTCATGTAGCCAAAGCCGAGGCTACCCCAATCGATATCCTTCTTCTCGACAGTCATATGTCGCTCCTTACATACACAGTTGCAAACTCGCGAACCCGCACGCAAGGACCGAGGCCGGCCGCGTCGCAACGTCGCACGCCCGGAGCGTAGAGCCAGACGGGACACGCAAACAGCATCAAAGCCGATGGCACGTCGATTCGCATGCACGAGATTGTACTCCGCACGCGCGTCGGATAAAACGTTTTTCTTTAACTAACTAAAGTATTTTCATTTGACCGAAACTAAAGAGGCCCGCCACCGTAAGCGGTGACGGGCCTCAACTGCACGGTTTGCGCGCTGGCTCGAGCTACGCGTTCTTTTTGCCCAGCTTAGCCTTAACCAGACCGACCACGGTCGGGATGATCGACACGGCAACGATGCCGACGATCAACAGCTCAAAGTGCTCCTGCACAAAGGGGATGCCGCCAAAGAAGTAGCCCAGCAGCGTAAAGAGCGTCGACCAGGTAATGCCGCCCAGCACGTTAAAGATAACGAAGTTACGCCAGTGCATGCCGCCCATGCCGGCGATAAAGGGCACAAAAGTGCGGATAAACGGGAAGAAACGGCCCAGGAAAATAGCCAGGTGGCCCCACTTGTCTAAGAAGTCCTCGGACTTTTTAATGCGCTCGGGCGTCATGGCCTTGACCTTGCCCGAAGCGATGATCTTTTTGCCAAAGAAGTGACCGATCATAAAGTTGCACTGATCACCCAAGATGGCAGCCGCCCATGCGACGGCCAGCAGGGCCACGATGTTAAAGCCACCGTTGTGGGCAAAGAAGCCCGAAGCAAACAGCAGTGAATCGCCAGGAAGGAACGGGAAGAACACCACGCCCGTCTCGATAAAGATGATCAGGAACACGCAGCCGTAGGCCATAAGCGGGCCGGCGGCGATCCAGCTGGCGATCGCGGTGCGCGGATCCTTAAGCAGCTCGGCGATAAAATTGATGAAACCCATGAAGTAAAACCTCTCAGTTGTGGGCGCGGATACGTCCAAGTTGACCAGTATACGGTTGCGGCGTCCCCTCGTGCGCAACCCCACAAAAGCATGACTCCATTACCAGCAAGTTTGCATAACTGACACCTGTCGCGCAATGCCGCCAAGATTGTCCTTCCTAATCCCTAGCGAATCGCTATACTTTATTGAATCGCATTGCCATGGCGCTAAGGGAGGGCGGCCGGTGAGCTTTATCAATACCATTCGCGAGGACATCAAGACCGTCCAAGCGCAGGACCCCGCCGCGCAAAACGGTCTGGTCATCTTCCTTTCCTATCCTGGCCTGCACGCCAAGTGGAACCACGTGCCCGAGCACTGGCTGTGGGAGCACGGTCATCGCTCGCTCGCCCGCGCGCTCTCGCAAATCACCCGCCACATCACCGGCGTCGAGATTCATCCCGCCGCACAGATCGGCAAGCACTTCTTTATCGACCATGCCATGGGCGTCGTCATCGGCGAGACCACCGTCGTGGGCGACAACTGTGTGCTTTACCAGGGCGTTACGCTCGGCGGCACCGGCAACGAGACCGGCAAGCGCCACCCCACCCTGGGCAACAACGTCACCGTGGGCACAGGCGCCAAGGTGCTCGGCAACATTCGCATCGGCAACAACGTCAAGATCGGCGGCAATTCGGTCGTCGTCAAGGACGTACCCGACAACTGCACCGTCGTGGGCGTGCCGGGACGCATCATCAAGCGCAACGGATGCCGCGTGTTCGAGGAGAGCTTCGACGCCAAGCAGCATCGCGAGTACATGCCCGACGACGCCGCCGAGCAGAGTGCCCTCAACCGCCAAGGCATCACCGAGAACGCCCGCCGCGTTAAAGAGCTCGAGCGAGAGGTGGCCGAGCTCAAGGCCCTCGTCGCCAAGCTCGTGGACGAGCGCTAGGAACGCAAGCGGCACAAAACGACATCGGCATCAACGCAAGAAGGCGCGCCAGGGAATTCATCCCCGGCGCGCCTTTGCGTTGATGCGACATGTGGGACTGTCCCTTTGTCACATTATGCGAACTGGCTCAGATAGAGGTCGGCGTAGGCACCCTCGGCAGCCAGCAGCTCCTTATGCGTGCCCTGCTCGATAATGTTGCCGTGATCCATGACCAAGATCAGGTCGGCATCCACAATCGTCGACAGGCGGTGCGCGATCACAAAGCTCGTGCGCCCGCGCATGAGCGCGTCCATGGCACGACCGATGGCAAGCTCGGTACGCGTATCCACGCTTGAGGTCGCCTCGTCCAGGATGAGAATCGCCGGGTTGTTGAGCAGCACGCGTGCGATGGTCAGCAGCTGACGCTGGCCCTGGCTGATGCTCTCGGCATCGTTGGCCACGCGCGTGTCGTAGCCCTGCGGCATGGTGTGCACAAAGAAGTCGACCTGCGCGGCACGAGCGGCGGCCACGATCTCGTCGCGCGTCGCCTCGGGACAGCCGTAGGCGATGTTTTCGGCAATCGTGCCATCGAACAGCCAGGCGTCTTGCAGCACCATGCCAAACTGCTGACGTAGCTCGCCGCGATCCATGCGGCTCGTATCCACGCCGTCGAGCGTAATGCGACCACCGTCGATCTCGTAGAAGCGCATGAGCAGATTGATGAGCGTCGTCTTACCCGCACCCGTGGTTCCCACCACCGCGATCTTCTGACCCGGCTCGGCGGCAAACGACACGTCGCGCATAAGCGGCTTGTCGGGCGAATAGCCAAAGCGCACATGCTCAAAAGCGACACGGCCCTCCACCTTGCCTGGCAGCTTGGCGGCGGCCGCTGGCAACGGATCGGCTTCCATCTCGGGCTCGTCGAGCAGGTCGAACACGCGCTCGGCGCTCGCCAGCGCGCTCTGTAGCGAGTTAAAGGTAAACGACAGCTGCGTCATGGGCTCGGACGCCTCATAGATAAACTGGAAGAACGCCTGGAACACGCCGACGGTCATATGCCCGGCAACCAACATGCTGCAGCCCACAAGCGCAATCACGATCTGCGCCAAGCGGCCGATAAAGCGCACCGCGGGACCGACGGCGTTAATCATAAAGTCGGCCTTGGCGCTCACGCGCGCCAGCTCCTTCGAAGCCTCGTGCACCTCGGCAGAGCTCTGGCGCTCGCGGTTAAACGCACGGATTACCAGACGGCCCGAGTAGCCTTCCTCGACCGCGCTCGTAATCTTGGACACCCACTCCTGGCGCTCGCCCGTCACATCGTGCGTGCGGCGCGAAACGACCTTCGTCACCAGCAGCGAAAGCGCCGTAAAGAACAAAAAGACAAGCGTGAGCGGCACGCTAAACACGAACATCACGCTCACGGCGCCCACCACGGTACCGATCGACACCAGAAGCTGCAGCAAGCCGCGCTGCATGCTCTCGGACATCTTGTCCAAGTCGTTGGTCGCACGGCTGACGACCTCGCCGGGACGATGCGCATCAAAGTAGGCGAGCGGCAGACGGTTGAGCTTTTGCGCGATGCGGTTGCGTAGGCGCAGGTTGAGGCGCTCGGCAACGCTCGACATCAAAAAGCTCTGGAGTGCGTAGAACGAGGCGGCGGCAGTCCAGATCATAAAGTAGATGAAGATGGTCCTGCCGCAGTTCTCCCAGGTAATGCTGAAGGTAGTGTTGTTGGCAAACGCCAGCTTCATGTGCCCCCACAGCTCATCGATCACGCGGGCGCTGTAAGCCGGCGCCGCGGTGTTAAAGATGACATAGAACACGATGCTCGCGAACACGATATAGAAGCGCCAATGGTCGCCGGCGGCTTCGCTCCACAGGCGGCGCACCGTCGCCCAGGTGTCGCGGGGCGTCTCGTCCTCGTCCTCGTCGTCAACGTCGCGCATGCGTTCCGCCTCGGCGCGGGCGCGCTCGTCCTCGGCGCGCTCGTTTTCCTCGTAGAGTGCCTGGCGGCGAGCCTCGCGCTCCGCCGCCTTGGCGGCTTCGTCCAGGCCGGGTGTGGCGCCCGTCTCCTCAACTGTCTCTGCAACCGCGGCATCCTCGGCGATGGCCTGCTTCTTGAGCTCCTCGGTCATGCTACTCACCTCCCTTCATCTGCGATTCCGCGATAGCGCGGTACACCTCGCAGGTTTCCATGAGCTCGTCGTGCGTGCCTAGGCCCACGATCTCGCCGTCTTTGAGCACCACGATCTGATCGGCATGCAAAATAGTCGAGATACGTTGCGCGATGATGAGCACCGCGGCATCGCGCGTCTCGTCCTGCAGCGCATGGCGCAGGGCGGCATCGGTCTTAAAGTCCAGGGCCGAAAAACTGTCATCGAAGATATATAGATCGGCATGCTTCATGAGTGCGCGGGCGATCGCCAGGCGCTGGCGCTGACCGCCCGAGAAGTTCGTGCCGCCCTGGGATACCGGAGTATCGAGCCCCTGGGGCTGATCGAGCACAAAGGTGCTCTGGGCAACCTCCAGCGCATGGAGCATGTCGGCATCAGTCGCGCCCTCGTTGCCAAAGCGCAGGTTGCTCGCCACCGTGCCCGAGAACAGCCACGCCTTCTGCGGCACGTAAGCGATATGCCCGCGAATCTCACCTTGCGAAAGGTCGCGCAGGTCAACGCCGTTCAGGCGAATGGCGCCCTTCGTGGCATCGTGGAAGCGAAGCAAAAGCTTGGCCACCGTTGACTTGCCCGAGCCCGTTGAGCCCACGATCGCGGTCGTCTGTCCGCGGCGGCAGGCAAAACTCAGGTCGCACAGGGTGTCCTCGTCGGCATCGTCAAAACGGAACGACATATGGTCGAACACGGCAACCGCGTCGGCACCATCTGCGGACTCAGGCGCCCCGTCGCCCAGCGTTGCCTTGCCGTCCACGATGCTCGGCTCGATTTCGAGCACCTGTTGCGCGCGGTTGAGGCACGCCGCAGCGCGCGGAAGCGTCAGAATCACCATCTGCGCCATCATCACAAAGAACAGGATCAAGATCGCGTATTCCAACACGGCCGAGATGCTGCCGATTTGCATGGCGTGGACGCCCGCGCGGTTGCCGCCCACCCACAGCACCGCCACCTCGGCGATATTCATCAAAAAGAAGCTGGAACTGTCGAGACCCACAAACAGGTGGTTGACCTTGATGGCGTTGGCCGCGTAATCGCTAAACACCTCGTCCAGGCGCTGCTCCTCGTGGCGCTCCTTGTTAAATGCGCGGATGACGCGCACGCCCACGATGTTCTCGCGCAGCACCACGTTCATGCGGTCGATAAAGCTCTGCAGGCGCATAAAGATCGGCGCGGCGTTAGCCACCGTAAAGACCGCCGCCACCAGCACGATCGCAACGACCACACCCAGCAGCGTGCCCATGGCGGGATCGATGAACCAAGCAAAAATGATGCCTGCCACGGCCAAGAACGGCACCGGCAGCACCAACTGAATCGTCTGAAGGACAGCTTGCTGAATCACGTTGATGTCGTTGAGCGAGCGTGTGATCATCGAACCCGTGCCAAAGCGCTCAAAGTCGCTAGCCGCGAGTTCGAGCGACTTGTCGTACACGGCATTGCGGATATCGCAGGCCACGTTGGCGGCCAGGCGCGCCGAAAGATAGCAGCCCAGCACCGTGCCGCCGCTGGCCATGCCGGTCGCGATAAGCATGTACAGGCCGTTGCGTAAAATGTAGTCGACATCGCCCGTGGTAATACCGGTGTTGACCATGTTCGCCAGCATCGTGGGAACCAACAGCGTACCGACGTTATCTATCAGCACCGCAAACAGCGTCACCGCAATCAGCCCGCGATACGGCCTCATAAACCTCATTAAGAGTCGCATGTCTCCCCTTCGCTCTTATCGTCAGCCTCGTTCTCAGCGGCCACTTGCCGTTTAAATGCCTCGCACTCTTCGTTAAGAACATGGGAGAACTTACCGACCAAGCGCATGATCTCGCGCTGTTCCCACGGCTCGAGCGCCTCGAATGCCTGTTGCTCGGCTTTTTGCGCTGGCAACGCGTAGCGCTTGGCAAACCGCACGCCTTCTTCGGTCAGTCGCACAACCTTGTTCTTACGACTACCTTCGGCAAACTCCAACGTCGCAAGCCCTCGCGCCCTAAGCGTCTTGATCGCCGAATTGATGGTCTGTTTGCTGTAGAACCATTCACTCGTCAGCCGACTCACGGCAACGCTTCCGCCCGCCGCACTCGTGTCGACGAGCATCCAGTAGGCGCAGTCCGAAAGACCGCAGGCGCGCGCGAACTCCGAATAGATACGGTCAAGCCCGTTGAGCATCCGGTCGAAATCGACCGGGCTAACTGCACTATTCATCTCTCCCACCATTCGATAGTCCGAGTTTTGACCAATTAATATCTCTACATTAGTCCGAGTTTTGACTATCGTCAACAAGCTCGTTGTTTATGGTCGGCTCTACATAAGCATATCGACAAAAAAGACCGCCGGCGCGGGGGCGGCGCCGGCGGTTGCGAGAGAATATCGAGTGTTGGCTGTTAAGCAGCGACGGCCTCATAGACCGTAGCACCCGAGAAGCTGTCATGCAGGCTCTTGCCGGCAATCCACGGCAGCTCGACGACCTCGCAGACCGTGTTGACCAGCTCGGAGCAGTCAGTAAAGTGGCCCTTGTCGTTGAGGGCCTCGCAATCCTGAACACGCCAATAGCCA
>DBEZQF010000217.1:0-15719 GCA_048254795.1 Collinsella sp.
GTAAAAACAAAGCAGGCTCGAAGGCCTGCTTTGGAATTAACTGGCGGAGAGTCAGGGATTTGAACCCTGGAGACGCTTTTGACGCCTACACGATTTCCAATCGTGCTCCTTCGGCCACTCGGACAACTCTCCGTTAAATGCGAAAGTCAGTATACACGAGGAATCGCAAAGTGCAAACAGAAAAGTTGCATTTTTTAAAACGCTTGGCCGCGTTTGGCGTTGCAGCGGGGTTTGAGATGCCAAAAAACGGCTTCCGACCAGCGTAGTTGATCAACTCAATTGTTCAAAAGGGGTATTTATAAGCGATTTGGCAATGAATTTAAAAATCTTTGGGTGGTGCTGTGGGCCACTGGTATGCATTTTGTGACCACAACCATGCGCCCGTTGACCTGCGACTTGGCTCAGCTTGTCCTCACGGCACCGTATCTTGTCCACAGATCCGTCAAGCTTTTGGTCAGCATTTGGTTGGAATGCGCATGAAACGTCGTGCGAGTATGGGCATATGTGGAGGTCATGAGGTTGTAGCTGCATATTCTTGCAGCCTAGGAGGTTGAAAGATATTATTACCAAGTCTTTTCCTGCTTCAGGCGCACCTTCACGACCTGAAGCCACATTTGCCCAGAGGAGGTGACAATATGAAGGCTTATGAACTGCTGTTCTTTGTTGACCCGTCGCTCGACCCCGAGACTCGTCTCGCTGTTATGAAGCGTATCGATACCACGATCGCTGAGGGCGCTGGCAAGGTCGACTCCGTTGACGAGTGGGGCAAGCGCAAGCTCGCCTACGAGATCAACGACCTCACCGATGGTGACTACACCCTCATCAACTTCCACGCAGATCCTACCCAGATCGCCGAGCTTGATCGCGTCCTGCGCATCACCGACGCTGTGGTCCGCCACATGATCGTCCGTCGCGACGACCAGGAGTAAGACTGTCGTTTTGGACTGGGCTTGTGCCCCAAGAGGAAGTAGTGAGTTATGAGCATCAATCGAGTGAACATCACCGGTAACCTCACCCGCGATCCCGAGCTGCGAGCCACCGCCGGCGGAACCCAGGTTCTGTCCTTTGGCGTCGCCGTGAACGATCGTCGCCGCAACGCGCAGACTGGCGAGTGGGAGGACTATCCCAACTTTGTCGACTGCACCATGTTCGGCACCCGCGCCGAGGCCGTGAGCCGTTTCCTGGCAAAGGGAAACAAGGTCGCGATCGAGGGCAAGCTGCGCTACAGCTCTTGGGAGCGCGACGGTCAGCGCAGGAGCAAGCTTGAGGTCATCGTCGATGAGATCGAGTTTATGAGCTCCCGTGGTGGCCAGGGTGGCTACGATCAGGGCGGTTACGCCCCCGCAGCTCCCGCGCCCGCAGCACGTCCTGCCGCACCGGTGGCAACGCCGCCCGCGGTCGACGTCTACGATGAGGACATCCCGTTCTAAGGGTTGTTCACCTATTTTTGAGTGAGAGGCGGCTTCGGTTCGCCGAAGTTGCCAAATGAAAGGTATTTTGACATGGCTAATGATTTTTCTGCACGTCAGCCGCGTCGTAAGTACTGCCAGTTCTGCAAGGAGAACACTGAGTTCATCGACTATAAGGACACTCAGCTTCTCCGTAAGTACATGACCGACCGTGGCAAGATCAAGCCCCGTCGCGTCACTGGCGCTTGCACGCAGCATCAGCATGACATCGCCAACGCCATCAAGCGCGCCCGCGAGATGGCTCTCCTGCCGTACACCGTCCCCGTGGTTTCCTCTCGTGGCAACCGCGACCGCGGCTAAGAAGGGAGACGCATCATGAAGGTTATTCTTCTCGATGAGATCAAGGGCAAGGGCGGCGAGGGTGACGTCGTAGAGGTCGCTCAGGGTTACGCTGAGAACTTCCTGTTCCCCAAGAAGCTCGCTGTTGCCGCCACCAAGGGCAACCTCAAGCAGCTTGACGAGCGTCGCAACAACATCGCCAAGCGCGAGGCCGTCCGTCTGGCTACCGCCAACGAGACCAAGGCTGCCTTCGAGGGCAAGACGGTCACCGTTGACGTCAAGGTCGGCGACGAGGGCATCCTCTTTGGCTCCGTTACCGCCGCTATGATCGCTGACGCCATCAAGGCTCAGCTCGGTATGGACATCGACCGCAAGCGCGTCGAGCTCGGTAAGCCCATCAAGGTTGCCGGTGCCCACACCGTTGCCATCTCGCTGTACCGCGAGATCAAGGCCGAGGTTGTCGTTCTCGTCGGCGTTACCGCCGAGGAGCTCGCTGCCGAGGCTGAGGTCGAGGAGGCCGCTGAGGTCGCCGAGGCCGAGACCGCCGAGGTCGAGACTGAGGCTGCTGCCGAGTAGCATTTGCTGCAACGCAACAATCTTGTTCTAAGAAGGGCGCTCTGGGAAACCGGGGCGCCCTTTTGTTTTTTGCGCTGAGTGGGTGTCATGGTGAACGTTGCGTCGACGTCCTATATGCAGGACCGTTCATCCGTTTGGTTCGGTGATGATTGGCGGCGCGCGGCGCGTTTTGGGACCGTGGCTGATACTATGGATGCTCGCAAGCGATATGAATGAGGATGCTCATGGCATATGACGATAGGGAGACCGGGCTGACGGTTGAGGACCGCGGCTCAAAGTTGGGTCTTCCCCAAAACCAAGATGCAGAGGCCAATGTACTGGCCGCTATGCTGCTATCGCCCGAGGTGGTCGAAGAGGCCCAGGTCGAGCTGCAGCCCGATGACTTCTACCGGCCCATTCATAAGACCATCTATACCGCGATGGTCGATATGTACAACAGCCGCATTCCCATCGACTCCATCTCGCTGATTGATTACCTGCGAAGCATCAACAAGCTCGATGCCGTGGGTGGCGAAGCGTACATTTTGGAGTTGATGGGTCAGACCCTGTCGCTCGTGAACTGGCAGCACCATGCCGCCATCGTCCGTCGCGACTCGATGCTGCGCGAGCTGATCGGCGCCACCAACGAGATTAACGCGCTGGCCTATAACGCCCCCACCGACACCAAAGAGGTCGTGGAGCTGGCCGAGAGCAAACTGCTCAAGGTTACGGCACGCGAGGTCAAGTCGAGCTACAAGACACTGACCGAGTTTATGGTCGAGGCCTATAACGAGGCCGAGGAAGTGTGCCAGGCCGGTGGTCAGGCGGCGGGCGTGCCCACCGGCTTCCCGTCACTCGACCGCATGCTCATGGGTTTTCGCGAGGGTCAGCTCATCATCATCGGCGCCCGCCCTGCTGTGGGTAAGACGTCGTTCGCCCTGAACCTGGCACTTAACGCTGCCGCTGCTGGTTATACCGTCGGCTTCTTCTCGCTGGAGATGTCGGGTAAGGAAATTGCCCAGCGTCTGATTTGCGCCTATGCCATGATCTCAATCAGTGACTTCCGCATGGGTCGCATTAGCCCCGAGCAGTGGGCCAATATCAACGAGGCCACGCAGACCTTGTCCAAGCTGGATATTCTGATTGACGATACGCCCGGCACCACAGTGACCGAGATTCGCGCCAAGAGCCGCCGTATGCTCCATAACAAGGAGAAGGCAATCATCATCCTGGACTACCTGCAGCTGGTGAGTCCTCCGCCGGGACGCCGCTCCGAGAGCCGTACCGTCGAGGTTTCGGAGATGTCGCGTGGTCTGAAGATCATGGCCAAGGAGCTCAAGATCCCGCTCATCGCGCTGTCGCAGCTCTCGCGTCAGGTCGAATCCCGTACCGGCAAGCGCCCGCAGCTTTCCGACCTTCGTGAATCGGGCTCTATCGAGCAGGACGCCGATATCGTTATGTTCTTGGACCGCTCCGCCGACGAGGCCGAAGCCTCACGCGACGATCGACCCGACGAGGGCGTTACGCGTATCGTCGTGGCCAAGAACCGTTCGGGCCCGATCGGCGACGTCGACCTGATGTTCCTGCCGGCATCCACCAAGTTCTATGAGCTTGATGGGGCACATGCCGAGGAGTAGGACAGGCACCCGTTGCACGGGTATACTGGGAATGTTTTGTGCTTCTGCGTGCCGGCGTGGCGCGTAGACAGTCCATGAATGTAAGGAGTAAACATGCCGTCAACCGTTTTGGTCGGTGCCCAGTGGGGCGATGAGGGCAAGGGTAAGATTTGCGACCTGGTCGCCGGCGACTTCGATGCCGTCGTGCGCTACTCGGGCGGCAACAACGCCGGTCACACCATCGTCGTCAACGGCAAGAAGTACGGCCTGCACCAGGTGCCTTCCGGCATCATGTATTCCGACCACGTGTCGGTGATCGGTAACGGCTGCGTCGTCAACCCCAAGGTTGTCCTTGAGGAGATCGACATGTTCGAGGCCGACGGCATCACCACCAAGAACCTCAAGATTAGCGGCAACGCGCATGTCATCATGCCGTACCACATTGATCTGGATGGCGCCTTTGAGCAGAAGCTCGGCAAGAAGAACATCGGTACCACCAAGCGCGGTATCGGTCCGTGCTATCAGGACAAGATGGCCCGCATTGGTCTGCGCATGCAGGACATGCTGGACGAGACGCTGTTCCGCGACAAGCTGGAGACCGCTCTCGCCCGCGTGAACCCCGAGCTCGAGCTCATCTACAATCTGCCCACCTACACCGTGGACCAGATTTGCGACGAGTACCTGCCGATGGCCGAGCGCCTGCGTCCCTACATCACCGAGACGAGTCTGCTGCTCAACAACATGATTGACGAGGGCAAGGACCTGCTGTTTGAGGGCGCCCAGGCGACGCTGCTCGACATCGACCACGGTACCTATCCGTACGTGACGTCTTCCAACTGCACCGCCGGCGGCGCCATCACCGGCTCCGGCGTCGGTATGAAGAACGTCGACCGCGTACTGGGCGTCATGAAGGCCTATATCACCCGCGTCGGTTCGGGCCCCATGCCCACCGAGCTTTCCTATGAGTCCGAGGCCGGTCACACGCTGACCGAGGAGGGCTACGAGTACGGCGTGACCACCGGTCGCCGTCGTCGCTGCGGCTGGTTCGACGGCCCCATCGCCAACTACGCCTCGCGCGTCAACGGCCTCACCGATATCGCCATGACCAAGCTCGACGTGCTTTCGGCTTTCGACACCATCAAGGTGTGCGTGGCCTACGACGTCGATGGTGAGCGCTATACCAGCGTGCCCGAGCATCAGGTTCGCTTTGAGCACGCCAAGCCCATCTACGAGGAGCTTCCTGGCTGGAAGTGCGATATCACCGGCTGCCGCAGCTTTGAGGAGCTGCCGCAGGAGGCTCAGGACTACGTGGCGTTTATCGAGGATCTGGCACACACCCGCGTGACGTTCATTGGCGTTGGCGCTGGTCGCGAGCAGATCATCAACCGATTCTGGAAGTAATCGGGACTATTTGGTTATTGCGATATACCCCTTTGCAGCCCGGACGGGCGGCCGAGGGGTATATTTGCTTGCAAAGGGCTCGCGCGGAGCGGGCCGTTCATCCATAGAGGAGGCACCCTTGAAGGCGGACACTCAAACCATCGACATCCTGTTGTTGGGCAGCGGCGGCCGTGAGCATGCTTTGGCAGCTAAGCTCGCAGCATCACCGCGCGCCGGCAAGCTCTACATCGCGCCGGGTAACGGCGGCACCGCGAGCTGCGGCGAGAACGTTGTTCTCGACGACTGCGATCCTGCGGCCGTGGCGGCGTTTGCGCAGAGCCACGGATGCGGACTCGTGGTAATTGGCCCCGAGGCTCCGCTCGTGGCGGGCGTGGCCGACGCCGTGCGCGCGGCGGGTATTCCCTGCTTTGGCCCGGGTGCCGAGGGCGCCCAGATGGAGGGCTCCAAGCTGTTCTCCAAGCAGCTCATGGAGCGTGCGGGCATTCCGACGGCAGCCTATGGTTCGTTTACCGACGAGGCTTCGGCTCTCGCCTACGTGCGCGAGCAGGGCGCCCCGCTGGTCGTGAAGGCCGACGGCCTTGCCGCGGGCAAGGGCGTTATCGTGGCGACCGAACTTGAGCAGGCCGAGGAGGCCGTGCGCGAGTGCTTTGGCGGCACCTTTGGCGATGCCGGCAATACCGTGGTCATCGAGGAGATGCTCGTTGGTCCCGAGTGCTCGCTGCTGGCCTTTACCGACGGCAAGACCGTGCGCCCCATGGCCACCTCGCAGGACCACAAGCGTGCGCTCGAGGGCGACAAGGGCCCCAACACCGGTGGCATGGGCGTCTACAGCCCGGTGCCCATCGTGACCGATGAGGAGCACGCCACCATGGTGAAGGTCATGGAGCAGACCGTGGCCGAGCTCGCTGCCGAGGGTATCGACTACCGCGGCTGCCTGTACGGCGGCTTTATGCTCACGCCTGCCGGCCCCAAGGTGCTGGAGTTCAATGCCCGCTTTGGCGACCCCGAGACGCAGGTCGTTCTGCCGCGCCTTAAGAACGACCTGGTCGAGGTCATGTTGGCTTGTGCCAACTGCGAGCTCGACCAGATTGAACTCGACTGGCGTGACGAGTGGGCCGTGGCCGTTGTCCTGACGAGTGCGGGTTATCCCGGCAGCTACGAGAAAGGCAAGGTCATTACCGGTATCGCCGATGCCGAGGCCATGGAGAACGTGACCGTGTACCACGCGGGCACTGCCGTGGTGGACGGCCAGCTCGTGACCAATGGTGGCCGCGTGCTTGCCGTGACCGCTCTGGGCGACACGTTCGAGAACGCTCGCAACCTTGCCTACGAGGCCTGCGAGAAGATTGATTTTGAGGGCAAGACCCTGCGTCACGATATCGGCCTGCGCGCGCTGCGCGGCCGCGACGCCTGGGATGCCTAAAATCCGAGAGGAATGAGACGGATGGACGAGAAGAACGAAGAGCTCGTGGACGCGCAGATCGTCGAAGAGGACAGCCGCATGTATGGGCACGCCGAGGGCGAGCCTGGTGGCGAGGTCGCTGACGAGCCGGCGCTGGTGCTGGGCGACGACGACCCGCACGATGCCGAGCTGCACGAGAAGATTCTTTCGGAGGAGTGCGCCTGGAAGGGCAAGATCCTCGACGTCCACCGTCTTGAGGTTGAGCTGCCCAACGGTCGCCGCAGCGCCCGCGATATCGTTCGCCATCCGGGTGCGGCGGCTGTTGTGGCACTGACCGAGAGCGGCAAGATCGTACTGGTGCGTCAGTACCGCACCGCCATCGACCGCGTGACGGTCGAGATTCCCGCCGGCAAGCTCGATCCAGGTGAGGACCCGCTCGATTGCGCCAAGCGCGAGCTGCATGAGGAGACGGGCTTTAGGGCTGGTCGCATTCGCTTTTTGACGTCGATTGTCACGTCCTGTGGTTTTTGCGATGAGATCATCCACATCTACTTGGCTACCAAGCTCGAGTTTGATGCGCCCAACCCCGATGATGACGAGTTTGTCAACGTGGACCTGGTGCCGCTGCACGAGCTGATTGACGCCGTGCTCGACGGCAAGATCGAAGACGCCAAGACCGTCGTAGGCGCCTTGGCCTGCGACAGCATCGCTCACCGCCTTGGGGGCACGGAGCTCTAGGTTACGCGGTTTTACCAAACCGCGTAACGAGTCGACGCTGCAAACGCCCCTAAGCGGCAATCTGCCTTTCAATCGTCGCTCGCGTACCGAAGTACGCGTCGCTCCTCTTTCAAGGCACCTTGCTCGCTTAGGGACGTTTTCGCTGACGTTGCTAGAACATCGGCGTTATGTTTGTTGGGACGCTTTGTTTTCAGCCCGACCGGCTTAACCGGATTTATCACGCTATTTATTTCTCTTCGAGGACTGCATGTTTAAGAGGTTTCTTTCGTATTACGAGCCCCAGATGGGGCTTTTTGTTGCTGATACTGTTTGCGCTCTGGTGCTTGCTGCCATTGACCTTGCGTTTCCTATTATTCTGCGCAATTTGACCGGTGGGCTGTTTACCCAGGGTCAGGCTGCCATTATGCAGGCGCTCGGCATGATCGCGGTGGGCTTGGTGCTGATGTATGCCGTCCGCTGCGCCTGCCGCTATTTTGTGAGCTATTGGGGTCACGTGATGGGCGCGCGTATGGAGTCCAAGATGCGCGAGGACCTGTTCGACCAGTATGAGCGCTTTAGCTTTGCGTACTTCGACCGCAACAGCTCGGGCGACATGATGAGCCGCGTGGTCAACGACCTGTTCGATATCTGCGAGGCGGCGCACCACGTGCCCGAGTGGATCATCATCTGCGGCATCGAGATCATCGGCTCGTTTGTGATCCTCTTTACCATCGCCCCGGTGCTGGCACTTGCCATGGCTGTGGTGACGGCGGCGTTTGCGGTCATCATGTTTTGGCAGAACATGCGTATGCGCGAGGTCTTTAGCGACAACCGCAAAAAGATCAGTGGCATCAATGCGCAGCTGCAGGATTCGCTGGCGGGCATGCGCGTAGTCAAGAGCTTTGCCAACGAGGAGACCGAGCGCGCCAAGTTCCGTGCCTCTAACGATCGCTACCTTTCGTCCAAGGAGAACATGTATCACGCCATGGGCGTCTACACCGCGACGTATGGTCTGCTCTCGGGCGTGCTGTACGTGATCGTGGTGCTGCTAGGCGGCTGGCTGGTCGCCCAGGGACAGCTGCAGGCGGTCGATATGGCGACCTTTGCACTCTATATTTCGCTGTTCTGCACGCCGCTCGAGACGCTCGTCAATTCGGCCGAAACGTATCAGAAGGCTATCGCCGGCTTTAAACGTATGGACGAGGTGCTCTCGACCGCGCCGGATATCCAGGACAAGCCGGGCGCTACGGATCTGCAGGTGACTGCCGGCGCCGTGGAGTATCACGACGTGTGCTTTAACTACGAGGATGTCGAGCTGGGCGAGGGCTATGCCGACGAGCGTCCCGTTATCGACCATATGGACCTGTCCATCAAGCCCGGGCAGACCATCGCTTTGGTTGGCCCTTCGGGCGGCGGCAAGTCCACGACCTGTTCGCTGCTGCCGCGTTTTTATGACGTGGCTGCCGGATCCATTAGCATCGACGGCCAGGACGTGCGCGATGTGACGCAGCAGAGCCTGCGCCGCGCCATCGGCCTGGTGCAGCAGGATGTCTATCTATTTGACGGTACGATTGGCGAGAACATCGCCTACGGCAAGCCGGGCGCCACGGCAGAAGAGATCGCCGAGGCCGCCCGTCGCGCCAACATCGATGCCTTTATTGAGTCGCTTCCGCAGGGCTACGACACCGTGGTGGGCGAGCGCGGCAGCCGTCTTTCGGGCGGACAGAAGCAGCGCGTTGCCATCGCGCGCGTGTTTCTCAAGAACCCCAAGATCCTGATTTTGGACGAGGCGACGAGTGCTTTGGATAACGAGAGCGAGGAGGCGGTGCAGGAGTCACTCGAAGAGCTGGCACGCGGCCGCACCACGATTATTATCGCCCACCGTCTTTCGACCATTAAGCATGCCGATGAGATTGCGACCGTTGAGCATGGTCGCGTTGTGGAGCGTGGCACGCACGAGGAGCTTCTCGCCCGTGGCGGCACCTATGCCCGTTACTATCGAATGCAGTTCGAAGGTGCGCGTGCGCACGAGCTCGACTGATTGATATGACAGGAAGTTTATGGCTGACAAGAACCCTTTGACTCCGGAAGAAGTGACGGAGTTATTCTCCGAAATCGATGCATCCGGCGTCTTGGATCCCACGCTCGCCAAAAAGCGTACCGAGCGCATGCGTGAGAAGGAGGCCGCGGCCAAGCGCGGTGACAAAGCGGCGCTAGCGCAGCTGCGCAGCGAGGACCGCGCGAGCCAGGCAAAACATATCGACCCGCTGTCCGAGGACGATCCTTCGGGCTCGCAGGTGAGCCATACCATTACGAAGACCGCGATGGCCGTGGTCATCGGTATTTTGGTGCTGATCGTGGGCATGCAGATTGGCTACGGCGTGATGCGTCGTCTGAACACCGCCAACCTGTCCGAGAGCGTTTCGGTCGATACCGTTTCGACCGCGCTCAAGGGTGGACTTGAATGGGGCAACGGCTTTACGCAGTTCCCGCTCGACTTTACCGTCGATGAAGCCGATGAACGCACGGGCACGGTCGAGGTGACGGTGTTGGACACATCGTCTGCCAACGAGCTCGAGCTGCTGTCCAACGGGCAGATTCAGGCCGCGGCGCTTGCGACCAACGCGTTGCTCAACGATAAGATCGACCGCGTGGTGTATAACGTTCACGCCTATATCGACGAGGATAGCAACATTCAGCACGATTCCTTCTTTGGCATGTTCCCCGCGCGCGGCCACCAGAGCGCCATTTTGACGTTCGTGTGGACCAAGAGCTCATCTAACGCCACGAGTATCGACTGGAAGATGCGCATCGTGAGTATGGATGACACCATCGCCGAGCGCATTCAGAAGCAGGTGAACTCGGTGTCGTCGTTAATTGAAGACCCGGTGGTGAGCCAGACCAAGATTGACGAGGAAAAGGCCGAGCGTAACCTGGAGCATCGTCTGCATGGCCGCGAGATTTTCCGCGGCGGCAAGCCCGATCGCACACCGTCCGAACTGCTGGATCAGGACAAGAAATAATAAGACGCCATCATCCCGCGTGAGCCACAAGCCCGCGCGGGATGATTTTTTAATCCCCATCCCAGAAAAATCATTATGCATAGAAAGTCATAATTATCATTTCGTAAACAGTTCGATGAAATTAACGCCATGAGGCATGCTTGCGGTTACAATACCGCGAGGCCTAACTACACACCTTTAAGCCGGTCCTGTGAGACCGGGAAGGAGAATTATGGCGAACAACCATACCGCGGGCGCTGCCGCCCGCACCTTCGCGCCCAGCGAGCTTTGCCAGCGTATGCTGGCCAAAACCAGCAAGGGCACCTGCGGTCCCTGCATCCTGTATCTTGAGGATGGGACCATTTTTTATGGACGTGCATGCGGTGCCGAGGGTACCGCGACCGGCGAAGTCTGCTTCAACACCTCGCTCGAGGGCTACTTTGAGGTCATGACCGACCCGAGTTATGCCGGCCAAATCGTAACCATGACCTATCCGCAGATCGGCAACTACGGTATCGACGAGGCCGACGTCCAGTCGGCCTTCCCCGGCGACGCCGTGCGCCCTGCGAGCGCTCCGGCCATGCGCGGCATGATCGTTCGCGACATGTGCGCCACGCCTTCTAACTGGCGTTCGGCCGTCAGCGTGCCGGAGTACCTGCGCGCTCACGGCATCGTCGCTATCGAGGGCGTCGACACCCGCGCTCTGGTACGCCACCTGCGCGACAATGGTTCCAAGATGGGCATTATCTCGACCGAGATCTTCGACGTCGACGAGCTTGCCGAGCGTCTGGCCGCAGCGCCCACGCTGGTAGGCGAGAACCTGGTCAAGACCGTAAGTTGCCCCGCGCCTCATGAGTTTGTGGCTGCCGACCTGCCTGCCACGCATGACTTTGCGCTTTCGGCTGCCGCTCCTGCCCGTCACAACGTGGTCGCCTACGACTGCGGTGTGAAGCGCGGCATTCTGGAGGGGCTGGTCCGCGCCGGCTGCGACCTTACCGTCGTGCCGTGGGACACGCCCGCGAGTGAGGTGCTCGACATGAATCCCGACGGCGTCTTTTTGTCCAATGGCCCCGGCGACCCCGACGCCGTGGTGGAGACCTACGAGCAGGTGCAGCAGCTGATCGGCAAGGTGCCGGTCTTTGGCATTTGCCTGGGCCATCAGATGATCAGCCTGGCCTGCGGCGCCCAGATGGAAAAGCTTAAGTTCGGTCACCGCGGTGGCAACCAGCCGGTTATGAACCTGGTAAGCCGCCGTGTGGAGATCACCGCGCAAAACCATGGCTTTGGCCTGCTGTTCCCCAGCTTGGGCAAGCTTGTCCCCGAGCTTTCCGGCGGCGAGACCGAGCATGCGGCCGATGGAGATCTGCGCGTCTGGGTGCGCCGCGGAATCGCGCCGGTCGTGATGAACGAGCGCTTTGGTCGCATTCGCCTGACGCACGTGAACCTCAACGACGGCACCGCCGAGGGCATCCAGCTGCTCGACGCACCGTGCTTCTCGGTCCAGTACCACCCCGAGGCCTCGCCTGGCCCCACCGATGCCCACTATCTCTTTACCGCCTTTACGCGACTCATGGACGGCGAGGAGAACTACCTGGACATCGACACCGCGAAGGACCGCCTTGCCGGCTGGAACTTTGCTGAGTCCGAGACCGCTGAGACCGAGGAGAACTAATATGCCTAAACGTACTGACATCAAGCGCATCCTCGTCATTGGCTCGGGCCCCATTGTCATTGGCCAGGCCTGTGAGTTCGACTACTCCGGTGCCCAGGCCTGCAAGGTGCTCAAGGAGGATGGCTTTGAGGTCATCCTGGTCAACTCCAACCCGGCGACCATCATGACCGACCCGGGCTTGGCCGACCGCACCTATGTCGAGCCCATCACTGCCGAGTTTATCGAGCGCGTGATCAAGAAAGAGCGTCCGGACGCGCTGCTGCCCACGCTGGGCGGCCAGACCGGTCTGAACGCCGCCGTCGAGCTGGCGAAAGACGGCACGCTCGACAAGTACGGCGTCGAGATGATCGGCTGCGACCTGGCCGCCATCGAGCGCGGCGAGGACCGCAAGCTCTTTAACGAGGCCATGGCCGAGATTGGCCTGGAGGTCGCGCGCTCGGGCTATGCCTACAGCGTGGCCGACGCCGAGGCTATCGCCGAGCGCGTGGGCTATCCCTGCGTACTGCGCCCGAGCTTTACCCTCGGCGGCGCCGGCGGCGGCATCGCTCACACTCACGAGGAGCTCGTCTCCATCGTGAGCCAGGGCCTCGAGCTCTCGCCCGCCCACGAGGTGCTGGTCGAGGAGTCCATCGAGGGCTGGAAAGAGTACGAGATGGAGGTCATGCGTGACCATGCTGGCAACGGCATCATTGTGTGCTCCATCGAGAATCTCGACCCCATGGGCGTGCATACTGGCGACTCCATCACCGTGGCGCCGGCGCAGACGCTCTCCGACCTTGAGTATCAGCGCATGCGTGTCGCCTCGCTCGCCATCTTGGAGAAGATCGGCGTTGAGACCGGTGGCTCCAACGTGCAGTTTGCCGTGAATCCCAACACCGGCCGCCTGATCGTCATCGAGATGAACCCGCGCGTGAGCCGTTCGTCCGCCCTCGCTTCCAAGGCCACGGGTTTCCCCATTGCCAAGGCCGCCGCGCGCCTGGCTGTGGGCTACACGCTCGACGAGATCGTCAACGACATCACCAAGGCTACGCCCGCCTGCTTTGAGCCCACGATCGACTACTGTGTGGTCAAGGTGCCGCGCTTTGCCTTCGAGAAGTTCAAGGGTACCGACCCCACGCTCACCACGCGCATGAAGGCCGTGGGCGAGATTATGGCGATCGGCCGCACCTTTGAGGAGGCCTTCGGCAAGGCCATGCGCTCGCTGGAGGATGGCCACCAGGGCATTTGCGCCGGTGGCAAAGAGGGTGCCGATAAGCTGAGCGACGACGAGCTTGCTCAGGCCGTGGCAACCCCGACCGAGCATCGCATCTTCTTTGTGGTCGAGGCCCTACGCCGTGGCTGGGACATCGCTCGCATCCATGCCATCTGCGGTATCGATCCGTGGTACCTCAACCGTATCAACGATATGGTGCAGGTCCAGGAGAGCATCCGCGACCTGCGTGTGGAGGATATCGACGCCGACGCGATGCGCCTGCTCAAGCAGTACGGCACGAGCGATGCCGAGATTGCCGCGCTGACCGGCTCGGACGAGCGCTTTGTGCGCGCCTATCGCAAGGGTCTGGGCGTGGTTCCCAGCATGAAGACGGTCGATACCTGCGCTGCGGAGTTCTCGAGCGCCACGGAGTACCACTACAAGACGTACGAGAACATCTACCGCACGAGCCCGGATGCCAAGAAGTGCGTGGCTCCCGACGAGACCACGCCGGCGGACAAGCCCAAGGCGATGATCCTGGGCGCCGGCCCCAACCGCATTGGCCAGGGTATCGAGTTCGATTACTGCTGCGTGCACGCGAGCTATGCGCTGGCGGCCCGCGGCTTCGAGACCATCATGGTCAACTGCAATCCCGAGACCGTTTCGACCGACTACGACACGTCCGACCGCCTGTACTTTGAGCCGCTCACCTACGAGGACGTCATGGACGTTATCGACGTTGAGCGCCCCGATGGCGTCGTGGTGACGCTTGGCGGCCAGACCCCGCTTAAGCTGGCGCGCATGCTCGAGGAGAGCGGCGCGAACATCATGGGCACCAAGCCCGATGCCATCGACTTTGCCGAGGACCGCGAGCGCTTTGCCGCCCTGCTCGACAAGCTGGGCATTATGTATCCGCCGGCGGGCCAGGCAACCTCGTTTGAGGAGGCCGAGGCCGTGGCCGCGCATATCGGTTACCCGCTGCTGGTGCGTCCGAGCTACGTGCTGGGCGGCCGCGGCATGATGATCGCCTACGATGCCGAGCATCTGCGCGATTACATGGCCGAGGCCGCGCGCATTAGCCCCGACTACCCGGTGTATCTGGACCGCTTCTTGGAGGGTGCGATTGAGTCCGATGTCGACGCCCTGTGCGATGGCGAAGAGGTCTACATCGGCGGCATTCTGGAGCATATCGAGGAGGCCGGTATTCACTCCGGCGACTCTGCGACCTGCATCCCGCCGTTCAGCTTTAGCGAGAGCCTGCAGGCAAAGCTTCGCGAGACCACGCGTCGCATCGCGATGGCGCTGGGCGTACGCGGCCTGGTCAACGTGCAGTACGCCATCAAGGGCGAGACCGTCTACGTGATCGAGGCAAACCCGCGCGCGAGCCGCACCGTGCCGTTTATCTCCAAGGCCACCGGCGTGCCGCTGGCCAAATGCGCGGCGCGTATCATGGCAGGCGATTCCATCGCCAGCCTGGGCCTGCCGAGCGACGAGCGTCAGCTCGATTGGTTCTGCATGAAGGAAGCCGTTATGCCCTGGGGTCGTTTCCCGGGCGCTGACGTTATCCTGGGGCCCGAGATGAAGTCGACGGGCGAGGTCATGGGTATCGCTAAGAGCTATCCCGAGGCATACGCCAAGACGCAGCTGGCGATTGACTACAAGCTGCCCGACCCGAGCGCCGGTAAGGTGTTCATTAGCGTGTGCGACCGCGACAAGCGTCATATCCTTTCGGTCGCCCGTATCCTGCGCTACCTGGGCTTTGATATCTGCTCCACCGAGGGCACGGCGCGCGTGCTGCGTGGAGGCAACGTGACGTGCGAGGTCGTGGAAAAGATTAGCGGCCCGCACGACGGCGAGCGTCCCAACATTGGTGACCTCATCGCCGATGGCAAGATTGCGGTGATCATTAATACGCCATACGGCCCGGGCTCGCGTGGCGACGGTTATCTGCTGCGCACCGAGGCGGTGCGTCGCGGCGTGACCTGCGTGACCGCGATGTCCGCGGCCAACACGTACGTGAGTGCCATCGAGGCCGTGCGCGAGGACGAGCAGGGTCACGGCAGCGCCAACGACATGGGCATGGACGTCATCGCCCTGCAGGACCTGCCGCAGCACACGGTGTAGTGTGACCTGTCCGGCCGGGGCGGGAGGGGCCGAGATTTCCCCCTTTCGCTCCGGCTGCAAGCAGAGTCGCTCAGGAGGAAACTCGGCCCCTCCCGCCCCGGCCTGCGGTGACTTAGCTGCACCGTGTGCTGCCGAAGGGGCTTTGCGCGATGACTAGGGCTGAATAGAAAATGAGTGTGGGCCCTGCCGTTCGAACGAACGGCAGGGCCCACACTAATAATTCAGCCAACGTACGTCATAGCAATTCCCGGTAGGTCGCAGGGCGCTTCGCGGGCGGGCCAGGCTTTATC
>DBEZQF010000218.1:0-1430 GCA_048254795.1 Collinsella sp.
CATAAAGCAACGCGGCGGCACCTCAAAGCGACCCGTCACCTGCGCATACAGGCCGAGCTTTGCCGTATAGCCGCCATAGGTCTTGTTGCCCGGCACTGCGGCAATGCGATCGGCAACCTCCTTTTGCACCATGACGACGGCGCGCTTGAGCGCGGGCATCGTCTGGAAGAACTGCAGGATGATTGTCGCCGCCACGTTATAGGGCAAGTTCGCGACAAATACCGTGGGCTCGCCGCCGGCGGCCTGCTCAATCTGCTCCGGGCCCACCTTAAGCGCGTCGCCCATGATAAAGCGGAAGTTGGCGTAGTCGGCGGCGTGAGCATCGAGCACCGGCTCGAGCTCGGGATCTGCCTCAATCGACGTAACGCACGCCGCCTCCTGCAGCAGGGCCAACGTCAGCGTGCCGCAACCCGGGCCGACCTCGAGCACGCGCTCATCGCCCGCAAGCTCAGCGAGCTCACAGATACGTTCGATCACATGGTTGTCGATCAGGAAGTTCTGGCCCAGGCGATGCTTGGTCGCAAGGCCAAACTCCTCTAGCAGCTCCCTAGTTGCCGTGGGGTTTGCCAAAGGCGAAGTTGTCATGGTTGCCTCCTTAACATGGTGGCTGCATCGTAAAGCAAAAGGGCATGGACCGTTGCGGCCATGCCCTTACAGCTAAACAGCAAATTGCCGATATGGCGCGCAGCGGCTTAGCCCAGACGCGGGAACAGCGGCTCGCCCTTCTCGACGGGCTGACCACCGGCAAGCAGGCCCCAAGCGCAAATGCCCTTGAGGTCGTCGCTCGCGGCCTCGTCCTCGCAGGACAGGCGGCGCAGGGCCTCGGCAGAAGTCTGGGGCATGAGCGGCATCAGCAGGTGAGCGGCAATGCGGATGGCCTCGAGCAGGTTGTAGATCACAAACGCCAGCTCGTCAGCCTTGGCCTCGTCCTTGGCAAGCGCCCAGGGCTCGGAGTCCTCGATGTAGTGGTTGGCGGCATGGATGAGCTCCATGACCTCGTCCTTAGCTCCACCATAATCGAGCACGTCCATCTTGGCCATGTAGCGCTCGACCAGACCATCGGCGATCTTTGCCAGCGGGTTGTCGAACGCATCGAACGATGCGGGCTTGGCGGGCGCGCAACCATCAAAGTACTTGCCGCTCATGTTGAGCGAACGCGAGATAAGGTTGCCCCAGCTGTTGGCCAGGTCGGCGTTGTAGACCTGCTCCATGCGATCGAAGCTGATGGCACCGTCGGTGCCGGGGACGACGTCGGTCATAAAGTAGTAGCGATAGCCCTCGACGCCCAACATGTCGATAACGTCCTGCGGAGCGATGGCGTTGCCGCGGCTCTTGGACATCTTCTCGGCCTTGCCGGTCTCGGCATTGCGCACGGTCAGGAAGCCGTGGGCAAAGACGTGCTCGGGCAGGGCCTCGCCGATGGCCATGAG
>DBEZQF010000219.1:0-1433 GCA_048254795.1 Collinsella sp.
CATAAAGCAACGCGGCGGCACCTCAAAGCGACCCGTCACCTGCGCATACAGGCCGAGCTTTGCCGTATAGCCGCCATAGGTCTTGTTGCCCGGCACTGCGGCAATGCGATCGGCAACCTCCTTTTGCACCATGACGACGGCACGCTTGAGCGCCGGCATCGTCTGGAAGAACTGCAGGATGATCGTCGCCGCCACGTTATAGGGCAGGTTCGCGACAAACACCGTCGGCTCACCGCCCGCAGCCTGCTCAATCTGCTCCGTCGTCACCCTGAGCGCGTCGCCCATGATAAAGCGGAAGTTGGCATAGTCGGCGGCGTGGGCGTCGAGCACCGGCTCGAGCTCGGGATCTGCTTCGATCGACGTGACGCACGCCGCTTCCTGCAGCAGCGCAAGCGTCAAAGTACCGCAACCCGGACCCACCTCGAGTACGCGCTCGTCACCTGCAAGCTCGGCAAGCTCGCAGATACGCTCGATCACATGGTTGTCGATTAGAAAGTTTTGGCCCAGGCGATGCTTGGTCGCAAGGCCAAACTCCTCCAGCAGCTCCCTAGTTGCCGTGGGGTTTGCCAAAGGCGAAGTTGTCATGGTTGCCTCCTTAGCATGATGGCGGCGTCTTGAAACGAAAGGGCATGGACCGTTGCGGCCATGCCCTTACATCCAAACAGCAAATTGCCGATATGGCGCTCGCGCGGTCTCTACGCCAGACGCGGGAACAGCGGATCGCCCTTCTCGACGGGCTGACCGCCGGCAAGCAGGCCCCAAGTGCAAATGCCCTTGAGGTCGTCGCTCGCGGCCTCGCCCTCACAGGACAGACGGCGCAGAGCCTCGACAGAAGTCTGGGGCATGAGCGGCATCAGCAGGTGAGCAGCAATGCGGATGGCCTCGAGCAGGTTGTAGATCACAAATGCCAGTTCGTCAGCCTTGGCCTCGTCCTTGGCAAGCGCCCAGGGCTCGGAGTCCTCGATGTAGTGGTTGGCGGCGTGGATGAGCTCCATGACCTCGTCCTTAGCTCCACCGTAATCGAGCACGTCCATCTTGGTCATGTAGCGCTCGACCAGACCATCGGCAATCTTTGCCAGCGGGTTGTCGAACGCGTCGGCAGACGCCGGTTTAGCCGGGGCGCAACCGTCAAAGTACTTTGCGCTCATGTTGAGCGAACGCGAAATCAGATTGCCCCAGTTGTTGGCCAGGTCGGCGTTGTAGACCTGCTCCATGCGATCGAAGCTGATGGCGCCGTCGGTACCGGGAACGACGTCGGTCATGAAGTAGTAGCGATAGCCCTCGACGCCCAGCATGTCGATAACGTCCTGCGGAGCGATGGCGTTGCCGCGGCTCTTGGACATCTTCTCGGCCTTGCCGGTCTCGGCATTGCGCACGGTCAGGAAGCCGTGGGCAAAGACGTGCTCGGGCAGGGCCTCGCCGATGGCCATGAG
>DBEZQF010000220.1:0-14541 GCA_048254795.1 Collinsella sp.
CCACACGGCCAGGCACACAAAGATGTTGCACAGGATGCCGCGGAAGAAGATCGTCACCCAGTCGATCGTCACCTTGCCGGCGGCGACGCTCACCATGGAATTGGCGACCGCCTCGCCGTTGAGCTTGTAAATGCCGGCCATGTACACCAAAAAGACGATGAACAGGGCACCGACAAAGTTACCGACCCATACGACGACCCAAGCCTTGAGCATCTGAGCCAGGGTGATCTTTTTGCTCTTGAGCGCGCAGACCATAAGAGAATTGCCGGTAAACAGCTCGGCGCCACACACCAGCACGAGCACCAGACCCAGGCAAAAGCACAGGCCGCCCACGACGCGCTGGGCACCCCAGCCCAGCGTGCTATCGCTCAAGAACACGGTAAAGAACAGACCGCCGAAGGCAATAAACGCACCGGCGAACATTGCCAAGAGAAAGGCCTTTGCGACCGGCAGGTTGGCCTTGGTCACGCCGGCGGCCTCGGTCTTGGCCTCGATCGCGGCGGGCGCCAGGCAATCGGGAGCGGGGTACTCCACCTTGGAATCTGCCATGTCAATCACTTCTTTCCTAATCAGCAGGGACAAGCGCTCCTACTGCTCTTGCCCCAAGCGGACAAAGTGGGAAAAGTCGTTGGCGGCCACGGCGTCGTACACGGCGTCGACAGCGTCAAAGACCTCCGGGGACATAGGGTTGTAGAACTCCGTGTCGCCCGGCTGAATCCCTATGAAGACGATATCTTCGCACGATTGCTCGATTTCCTCGATCAGAATCGACAAAGGGAGCGAATGCGTGGTGAACATCGACTTGCGGGCCACATCGCGCTTATCGAGCAGGCGGATAGACCCGACGGGCAGTGCCATGTCGGCGGCATCGACCAAGACCAGACGCGGCGGACGCTCGCGCTTGACCTCGATGATGTCGTCCTCGGGCGTTTGGCCTCCGTCGATGGTGTACCAACCGGCGATGGGTGCGTCCTCCATCTTTTTGGAGAGCACGGGGCCGGCGGCATCGTCGGCACGCAGCACGCTTCCCGCCGTGAGCACGATACCCGCAAACGGGGCGCCGTTCACACGTCCATCCACAACGTGACCCATTACTGCAACCTTCCCGTCAGATACACGCCCGACACATCGCGCACGCGCTCCACCAAATCGCGGAACTTCATTAAGAACGCGACCTGCTGGGCATGCAGGCCAAAGTCGTCGTCGAACACCGAGATGCCGGCCTTGGCCGACCCGCGAAAACCGCGCTCGTCGAGCAGCGCATCGCAGGCCTCGAGCAGCGACGGCACCGCCGCCTTGTCGAGCTGGCACTCGCCAAAGGAGCGGATGGCCTCAAACTTGGTTTTGGCCTCCCCCTCCGGCAGTGCGTCGACGAGCGAATAGAACACATCCACCGGCACCGACAGGCGCGGCTCAAAGCAGTCGAGCACGCCGGTGTGGTGGCCCACGGCGAGCGTGTAGTACAGCACGTCGCAGGCCTCCTGGGGAACGTCTTCCTCGGTCTCCACAAACTTACGCGTGAGCTCGTAGAAGACCACCTGGTCGGGCGCATGGCCCAGGCAGGGGTCGGCGACGCCCTCGGCGGCCTCGTCGCTTGCGCGCGAGGCATCGCCAAAAGAGCCGCCGAGCATGCCGGGGCCCGCAAAGTAACCAGAGCGGTCCGTGAGCTCCATCTAGCGACCTCCGGCCAGCACCAGATCCTGCAGCGCCGAGTAGACCTCAACGCGGCGCGGATCGTCCTGCTTGTCGATGAGCAGCGCCATGGCACCGCGGATATCGCCCTTGGGCGCGCCCTCGAGCGTATCCATAAACTCGTTGGCCAAATCGCGGCCGTAACGGTATCCGCTCATGGCGCGAGCCTCGCGCTCGATGGCAACGCGCAGTTTGTACGGCACGCCGGGGTGCAGGATATCGGCCTGCTCGCCGGCGGCCTCCACCGTGGTCTCGGCATGGAGCTTTTGGTCCAGCAGACCGAGTGCCATGGCGAAGCCGTAGATGGTCTGCGCGGGGCTGGGCGGGCAGCCGGGGATGTAGACGTCGACCGGCAGAATCTTGTCCGTGCCGCCCCAGACGCAGTAGTTGTCGTAGAAGATGCCGCCGGTGCAGCCGCACGCGCCATAGGACACCACGATCTTGGGATCGGGTGCGGCCTCAAAGGCGCGCAGGGCCGGCATGCGCATGGCACGCGTCACAGCGCCGGTGTACAGCAGCACATCGGCGTGACGGGGCGAGGGCACGACCTTGATGCCAAAGCGCTCGACGTCGAAGACGGGCGTGATGGAACCGAAGATCTCGATCTCGCAGCCGTTGCAGCCGCCACAGTCAACACGGTAGACGTACACCGAGCGCTTGATCTTCTTAAGAAGGGTCGCCTTGGCCTTCTCGATGCTCTCGTCGAGCTCGATCTTGGTCGGGCGGTACTGAAGCCGCTCGGGCAAAAGCGTGGGTTCGGCCATGGTTACTCCTCCTTCGTATCAAAATCCATGATGATGCCCTCGACCGGCGCCGGACCGGCGGGAATCTCGGGCGCATCGGGGTTGAGCTCGCGGTCGATATACTCCGGGTTCACGCCGTGGCCGCCCAGATACTCCATGCCGGGGCCCTGGGGCTCGCCGGACGCAAGCGTCTCGTTGGCAGCCATACCGGCAGCGTTGCCGGTCTTTACGGCCGAGGCGGCGCGCAGGGCGTCGAGCTCGCGCTTGCACTCCTGGCACATACCGACGGTACGGGCGGCCTGCTCGGCCTCCATGCCGCCGGCCTTTTGCAGCAGGCGCTTGGCGTAGTCGATCTCCTTGTGCGGGGCAAACGGCTTGCCGCAACGCGAGCAGTGCTCGAGCGTATAGACGCTCTTGCTGGTAAGGTCGTCCTTGCTCATGACGGCCAGCTCAAACTCCTCGGTGAGCTTGATGGCCTCCATGGGGCAGGCCTCCTCGCAGCGGCCGCAAAAGATGCAGCGACCGTAGTCGATCGACCAGGTAATGGTATCGGCCGCAAGGTCGGTGTCCATGCGAATGGCATCGGCCGGGCACGCCACGCCGCAGGCACCGCAGGCGATGCAGAGCTCGGCATTGTGCTCGGGCTTGCCGCGCATGTCCTTGTTGGTGGGGAACGGCGCAAACGGGTACTTGACCGTCGCGTCGCCGGCCTTGGCGTTAACCTTCCAAAGCTTCAGCATATTAGAGCGCCTCCTCATCGAGCGGAGCGGCTATGGTGCCCTCGCCCGCAAGCGGCGACTTGTCGCGCCAGACGTTCTCGAACTGCTCCTTGTCGAGCACGTGGTCGCGCTTGGCGGCGACATCGGTCACCGTCACGCGATCGGTGCAGGAGTAGCACGGGTCGAGCGAACCGACGATCAGCGCCGCGTCGCCCACGGTGTTGCCGCGGAACATGTAGCGCAGGACCGGCCAGTTGCTGTACGTGGCCGCCTTGGCGCGCCAGCGGTAGCACTTCTGGTTGTTGCCGAGCATGGCCCAGTGCACGTCCTCGCCGCGCGGCGCCTCGGTGGCGCCGATGGCGTACTTATGCGGGGTGTACTCCCAATCCGTGGTGAGGATGGGGCCCGACGGGCAGTTCTCGAGCATGGTCTCGATCATATCGATCGAATCGTAGACCTCCTGGATGCGAACGGCGGTACGGCCGAAGGCATCGCAGGTGTCTGCCGTGGCAGCATGCATCTTCCGAACATCCGGATCGGCGTAGCCGTCGAAGGGATGGTCAAAGCGCACGTCGCGGGCATAGCCCGAGCCACGCATGAGCGGGCCGACCGGCGAGAAGTCGCGTGCGATCTTGCGGTCCAGAATGCCGATGCCACTCGTACGCTCAATAAAGTTGGGCGTGGAGAGCAAGACGTCGACGAGCTCTTGAACCTCGGAGCGCAACTGGTGGATGGTCGTGAGCGTGGAAAGCTTCTGCTCGGCCAAAATGTCGCGACGCACGCCGCCGATCACGTTGAGGCCGTAGGTCTTGCGGTGACCGGAGAGCTTCTCGGCCAGGTCCATAGACTTCTCGCGGACGCGGAAGAACTGCTGGAAGCCGGAGTCGAAGCCCGTGTAGTGCGACGCCAGGCCAATGTTGAGCAGATGCGAGTGCAGGCGCTCAACCTCGAGCATGATGGCGCGGATGTACTGGGCGCGCGGCGGGACATGGATGCCCTGAGCGCGCTCGACGGCCTCGGCGTAGGCCACCGAGTGGGCGCAGCCGCAGATGCCGCAGATGCGGTCGGCGAGGAACGTCACGGCGTCATAGTTCAGGCGCGTCTCGGCAACCTTCTCCATGCCGCGGTGCACATAGAACAGACGGTAGTCGGCGTCGACGATCGTCTCGCCCTCAACGAACAGGCGGAAGTGGCCGGGCTCGTCGGAGGTAATGTGCAACGGGCCCATGGGAACGAGTGTGGTCTCCTTGCCCTTGGTATCGGCCAGGAACTCGTAGTTTTCCATGTCACTCGCGGGAGCGGGACGGAAACGGTAGTCCATGGAGTCCTTGCGCAGCGGGTACAGGCCGCTGGGCCAATCGTCGGGCAGTACCAGGCGGCGACGGTCGGGCAGACCCTCGGGGATCAGGCCGAACATGTCGCGCAGCTCGCGCTCGCCCCACACGCAGGCGGGGACGAACGGCGTCACGGACGGGAACGTCATCTTGGCGGGATCGACCTCGGCACGCACGGTCACCCAGCCGGGGTCCTCTCCCTCCATGGAGATGACGTAATACACGGCGTAACGGCCGCACAGACTGCGCTCGTCGTTGCCGATGATTACAGGAATCCAGCCGTAGCGCTCGTAATACAGGTAGTGGACGGCCTCGGGCAACTTGTCCTGCTTAACGGTAATCGTCAGCTGGTCCTCGCACTGCCACTCGACCTTCTCGATGCAGCCCGGAACGGCGCGGCGCAGAGCCTCGACATGGCTCTCGCAGCGACGGGCGTACACCTTGTTCTCAGTTTCAATCATTCGTTACTCCACCTCGCTCTGAGCGGTCTCGGTACCGAACACAGCGCGGTACATCGGCGTCGCGTGAAGTTCCTCGGTGCTCTGCTCGAGCACGATGCCGGTCGCGGTCTCCACACCGTGCACGAGGGGCAGCGGGGTGGCGATGCCAAACCACAAGATTATGACAGCCAGGATGGTTTCGGGGATAAGCATGAGCGCCGGAGCCTCATGCTTGCCCATACCCTGGGGCGCATGGCCGAATACCGACTTGAGTGCGATACGGGTGAGCGCGGAGATGGCCACGGTAAGACCGAGGGCGACCACGACGACCAGCCACATGGGACCGGCGGTAACACCGGCGACAAAAGTCAGGAACTCGGAGATAAACATGCCAAAGGGCGGGAAGGCACCAAGACCGAGCAGCGCCAGGACGGCGAGCGCGGCGGTTGCGGGGGCAACCTCGACGACGCCCTGGATCTTGGCCAGGCTACGCGTGCCAAAAGCGTGCTGGATGTTGCCGGAGACGCAGAAGGCAAGCGTCTTGGTAAAGCCGTGGAACACGCAGTGCAGCAGGGCCGCGGCGATACCCAGCGGGCCACCGATACCCAGGCACAGGGCGATAACGCCCACGTTCTCCACAGACGAGTACGCAAAGCGGCGCTTGAGGTCGTCCTGGCGAAACATCGAAAGCGCCGCCACCAAAATGGACAGCGTGCCGACGATCAACAGCAAAAGTTGCGGATACTCGGCGCCCACGGCCTGGATGGTAAAGCCGTAGAAGCGCATGATCACAAGCATGGCGCACTTAAGCAGAACACCCGAGAGCAGGGCCGAAACAGGGCTCGGGGCCTGGGAGTGAGCATCGGGCAGCCAAGTGTGCATGGGGAACAGGCCGGCCTTGGTGCCAAAGCCGATCACGACAAACGCAAAGGCGAGGCGCATGAGCGTCGGGTCGAACTGGTCGGCATACGGAAGCACGCACGACAGGAATGCGGCCTCGTGGGCATTGGGAATCACGTCGGCGGCGTTGGCGTAGATCAGCAGCGTACCGAAGAGGCCAAGGGCCACGCCGGCGGTGCAGACCATCGCATACTTCCAAGAAGCCTCGAGGGCCGTCTTGTTCTTGTAGATACCCACGAGGAACACGGTGGAAAGCGTGGTTGCCTCCACGGCGGCCCACGTGAGGATCATGTTGTTGGACAGGCACGCGAGCAGCATGGTGAACACAAAAAGGCTAAACAGCGCAAAATACTGCTTGGCGCGCTCGGCGGGCATGGAGCCCTCCTCGATATCGGCCTTTACATAGGGCAGCGAGAACAGCCCCGTAAGAAAACCGATAAAGCCGATGAGCAGCACAAAGATGGCGCCCAGCGAATCGAGGCGGAACCACAGGCCAAGAGCGCTCGCGGTGTCGCCGCTCGTAAGGACGTCACCGGCCGTCATAATCGACAGCACCAGGACGGCTGCGACGGAGACCAGGTTGAGACCGGCAAACACGTTATAGGACGTGTTCTTGGGCAAAAACGCCATGACCAGCGAGAACACCAAAGGAGTCGCGAGCAGGGCGAGAATCAACGTTTCCATGGACTACCCCCTCAGCTCGGACAGGTCGCGCGCATCGAGCGAGTGGGAGTCGTCCCAAATGCGACGCACGACGATGGACATGATGATGACGGCAAAGATGGCGTCGGTGGCGATACCGATCTCGATGATCTCGGGAGCGGTGGGGGCCAAAAGCGCGAGCGTCACATGGCTGCCGTTTTCCATAAGGCAGTATCCAAAGATCTGCTTCATGATGTTGCGCTGCGAGATGATGCAGGTGAGGCCCACAAAGAAGTGAGCGAAGCTAATAGCGAGCGCAGGCGTTGCGACCTCGGCCGTGGGCAGGCTGATCTGCGTCACGACGGCAAAGCAAATCGCGACCTCCACGGCGATGATGCAAATGGCCCACGCGGGCTTAAGGCCGGCCTTGAGCGATGCATCGCTCGGCTCGCCCATCTTCTTGTATGCGCGGTTGAGGATATAAGGGACCAGGACGACCTTGGTGATAAAGGCAGATCCAGCCCACATAAGCAGCTCCTGTGCACCGGTGGTGGCACCGAGCGTAGCGAGCAGACCCACGAGCACCAGCGACTGCACCGCATACCAGTTGATGGCATGTTTGATGTTCTTGGAGACGACCACCATGGTGGACGTGACGATCAGAAGGCCGCCAAGGATGTTGACGATCGAATAACCCATGTCGTTCTACCTCCTAACCGATCCAGCTGGCCGAAAGCGGGCCGCTGACGATGACCATGATGATGAGCACGATGAACACGAACGCCATCGCGCAGGGAAGCGGGGCTCCCGCAGCGACCTCTTCGCTCGGCTCGCCGGGCAGGCAATAGCCCATCCACTTAAGGAACCAGGCAAAGGTGGCGACGGTCTCGGCGACCATGATGCACACGAGCACCAGGATCGCGACGTTGCCGGCACCCACAGAGAAGCCACCGGCGATGATCTGGAACTTCGAGAAGAACGTGTTCATGGGCGGCACGCCGGCAATGGCGAGAGCGGCGACACCAAAGCCCACGCCCGAGATCGGGTACTTCTTCACGATGCCGCGAAGCTTGGGCAGCATACGCGTGCCGAGCGTAAAGGAGAACGAACCGGCGATCAGGAAGAACAGGGTCTTGGCAAAGGCGTGGTTAAAGATGTGGCACACGGCGCCATCAAAGGCCAGCTGGCTGCCAAAGACCGAAAGGCCCAGACCAAAGAACACATAGGAGAGCTGGGCGATCGTGGAGAAGGCCAGCAGGCGCTTCATGTCCTTTTGCGGCAGGTACATAAGGAAACCAAAGAGCATGGTGACCATGGCGTCGATAATGGCAACCCAGCCCACGATCTCGGGAATCTCACCGGCGGAGACGAGCGCGCGTGCGAACACGCACACGCCGACCTTGACCATCGAGGCACCATGCAGGTAGGCCGAAACAGGCGTCGGCGCCTCCATGGCCGAAGGCAGCCACATGTACATGGGAACCTGTGCGGACTTGGCCCAGGCCGCAAACAGCACGAGCAAAAGGACGATAGCCTTGAGCTTGGCGTCGAGGCCGGCAATCGCGGTAATGGCGAAGGTGCCGGTGTGGGCAAACACGATGGCGGCGCCCAGATACAGGCCGAGCGCACCGATATGCGTGATGATCAGGGCCTTCATACCGGCCTTCTTGGCCGTAGGCGTCATGTAGTAGCTAATGAGGCCCCAAGAGCACGCACCCGTGATCTCAAAGAACACGAGCTGGCCCAAAAGGGTCGAGCTGTACACAAGGCCGGCCATGGCGCCGATGAAGGTCGCGAGGTACGCGTAGAAGCGACGACGCGGTGCGTCGGGATGCTCACGGTTATTCTCGCTCATATAGGGAATCGAATAGATCACGACAAGCAGGCCGATACCCACAAAGGCGGGCGCGAGCAGCGTGCTCATGCGATCGAAGGTGAATCCCATGACGAGGGTCTGCCCAAACGAGATCAGGGGGACCTGCGTGTCGGGCATGCCGGCGCCAGCGAAATTCGCGGCGAGGGCGATGGTGCAGGCCGTCGAGACGGCGGCACCCAAAACGCTGAACCACTTGGCGTACGGACGGGGGAACAGGGCGACGAGCACCGAGGCCACCATCGGGGCCGCAATAGCGACCAAGCCGAGAAGGGACAGACTGACTGCAAATGACATTGTTTCTCCCTTCTCCTACACGCCGACGACCACGAAGACAAACGCCAGAACGGCGATGCCCACGACGGCCCAGGTCTGATTGCCGAGCACCTTAAAACGCGAGCGCGAGCAGGAGTTCTCGATCACGCCGCACACGACAAAGTCGATAAGGCACTTAACAAGGAAGATGACCGCGCCCAGAACGGCGGCGGCGCCCACGGTCGCGGGCTCGCCCCAGGGGACGAAGATCGCGCAGAACCAGGCGACGACCAGGACCTGCTTCATGGACATGGCGAGCTTGGCCATCGCAAGCGACGGGCCGGAAAGCTCGGCGAGCGGACCTTCCTGAAGCTCCTGCTCGGCCTCGGCCTGGTCAAACGGCAGCTTGCCGAGTTCCATGTAGCAGGCGATCGCAAAGGCGATGCCGGCGAGGATCACGGCGACCGGCGCGTCGACGGCACCCGTCATGATGTGCTGACCCATGGTGGCGATGTCGGTGGAGCCGCACACCAGGGCAGCGGCAAACAGCGCCAGCAGCATGGACGGCTCGATGAGCACGCTCATGAGCAGCTCGCGGACGCCGCCGATACCGGCGTAAGCGTTGGACGAATCCACACCGCAGAGGGCGAAGAAGAAGCGGGCGAGCGCCAGGCTGTACATGATGGTGATGGCGTCACCAAAGACCGGGATGGGGCTTTGTGCCGTAAAGAGCGGCAGGCCCATCGCGAGCATAAAGGCGACGGCGAGGAACAGCGGCGGCATAACGCGCAGCGCAAAGCTCGCGTCCTCGCACTGGGACTCGGGGCGCGCAAAGAGCTTGGCCAGGTCGCGGTAGTCCTGCATGATGCTGGGGCCGCGACGGTTGTGCATCTTGGCGCGGATCACGCGGCCGAGACCGGAGAAGAACGGCGCGACGGCCATGACGACCACGCCCTGCAGAACGGCAAGTACGATGTTGTTCATGCTCTCCCCTCCTTAACCCATTTGCACGGCGAGCACGAGGAACACCACGAGTGCCGCGACGATGTAGCAGATATAGATGCTGTAGTTGCCACCCTCGAGCTTAGTCGCGAGGTCGGCGAGCTTCTCGACACCCTTATGCGGGGCATTGACGAGAACCTTGTCGGGTACGGGCTCCACAGCCTCGGCCACACCGGTGAGCTTCTGGAAGAAGTGCGCGATAGACCAGCAGACGGCCGTGCAGCGGTCGCGCAGCGTGTAGAGCGGCTGCATAAACCAGGACACCTCGGAGGCAAAGGTCGTAGCCACGACGGGCATATGCTCGTTGGGAGCATAGCCGCATGCCCACGGCTGGGACTTCTGCACCTTGCCGACGGTCTTGAGCTTGCGATAACCGCAGGCAAGACCGACGAGCACCACGAGCGCAATAGCGATCGCGGGCGTGGAGGTGGCAGCGCCGGAGTACTGGTTCATGAGCTCCATGCCCTCGGCGGCAAACACGCCGCCGTACGGATGCAGCACGGACGCGGCGACATCGACCAGCACGGGCGCGATCACGGGAGCGCCAATGCCCAGCACGACGCAGATGGCCGCGAGCAGGCCCTGCGCGAACACCATGGGGGCGGGAACCTCCTTGGCATTGGCCGCAGCCTCGGAACGGGGCGCGGAGGCAAAGGAGACGCCATAGGCCTTGACGAAGCACGTGACAGCCAGCGCGCCGGTAATGGCAAGCGCGACGGCAGCGAACACGGCCACGATCATGACGGCCTTGTCGCCCTGCATGGCGGCATTAAACAGCGACTGGTAGGTAAACCACTCGGAAACAAAGCCGTTAAAGGGCGGGATGGCCGAGATGGCAAGCGCGCCAACAAGGAAGCAGATGGCCGTTGCCGGCATACGACGGAACAGGCCGCCCATCTTCTCCATATTGCGCGTACCCGTAGAGTACAGCAGCGCACCGGCGCCCAAGAACAGCTCGCCCTTAAACATCGCGTGGTTAAACGTGTGGTAGAGGGCGGCCATCAGAGCCAGGACGGCGATGCCGACCGAGTTGAGCGCCATGGCGGCCATGGAGGCGCCGACGCCGAGCAGAATGATGCCGATGTTCTCGACGGAGTGATAGGCCAGCAGGCGCTTGATGTCATGCTCCTGCAGGGCGAAGGCCACGCCGAGGACCGACGAGATCGCACCGAAGACCATGACCATAAGACCCCACCAGACCTGAACGCCCGAAGCGGAGAGCAGGTCGAGGCCCACCTTGAGGATGCCGAAGATACCGATCTTGATCATGCCGCCGGACATGAGGGCCGACACGTTGGACGGCGCCTCGGGATGTGCCTTGGGCAGCCAGCCGTGCAGCGGGATGATACCGGCCTTGGCGCCAAAGCCAAAGAAGGCGAGCACGAAGCACACGGATGCGACCGCGGGGCTAAACTGCGTAGCGCGGAAATCCGCAAAGGCAAACGAGCCGCCGGCGAAGTTGGTCATGGTGAGGAAGCTCGCCATGATGAGCACAAAGCCCACGTGCGCGATCACAAAGTACAGCCAACCGCCATGGATGGAGTTCTCGTTCTCCTCGATCACGACCAGGAAGTACGAGGTCAGCGACATGAGCTCAAAGGCGACCAGGAACCAAAACACATTGTCGGCGGTGATGACGAGCATCATGGACGCCACGAAGGTGTTAAAGAAGAAGCCGGCGCGGCCCTTTTTGCCCGGGTACTCATCAAAGTAGTTGAGACCGTAGATCGAACCGGCAAACGCGAGCACCGAGATGAGCGCCACGAACAGGCCGGACAGCTGGTTGAGCAGCAGCTGGAAATGGGCAAACGGGAAGAACACGATGGTGTCGACCGACGTGACATCGCCCAGCACGGCCTGGATACCGGCCACAAACGAAAGCACCGCGGCGACGGCGCCGATTAGGCAGCCGGCGGTCTTGGCGGCGTTATCGGCCTTGATCAGCAGAACCGAGGCGAGCGCACCGATGCACGAGACGGCAAGCGATGCGATAAACAGCGTCATGCTATCCATTGTTTACGCTCCCTTCTGCTTTCTCGGACAGGCTCTGGGCCACAGCGGTAACGTCGACGACCGGACCGTTTTCGATCGAGCGCAGGCGCTTGGCCTCGTCGAGCTCGCGATCGGCCGCGCCACTCATGACGGTCAGCGCCTTGGTAGGGCACGCCGCCACACAATGCGGGCCGTCCGGATCGAATGCGCACAGGTCGCACTTGACAGCGCAGGTGTACTGGCCAGGAGCCCACGTAAGCAGGCTGCTCAGGGACTTAGGATACGAAGGCGTCGGGTCGCACATGCCTGCGACACCGGCGATAGACGTGCCATCGGGATGGATGGCTCCGAAGGGGCACGCGATGGCGCACAGCCTGCACCCGATGCACTCCTGCTCCTTGACGTGGATGCGATCGCCATCGTGCTCGATGGCATTCACCGGGCAAACCTCGGCGCAGGGGGCACCCTCGCAATGGTGGCAGGCAAGGGCGGCCGAAATACCGCCGGTCTTCACGAGCGCCAAGCGCGGCGTATCCTGAAGACCCTGCATCCGGTGGGCGTCGGCACAGGCGGACTGGCATGTTCCGCAGCCGATGCACCTCTCCGGGTTGATGTCGATGAAGCGGTTCATCCCCACTTCCTTTCAAAATAACGGGCCGGGCTCCCGAACGTACGGGACGCCCGGCCCAAATAGCCAACGAGAACGGGACTACACGATTTGGTTCACGTGCGCCTCGTCGTCGAACTTGGCGGCGCCGGGCTCAACGTCCTGAGGAGCGGCGGCGTCCACCAGAGCCTGCTTGAGCTCGGTGTACTGACGCTCGACCTCGCCCTCGGCCCAGACCTGGTCGGCGATAGCGTCGACCTGGCAGGCGGAGAACTTGTCCTCGGGCGTGTGCGAGACCGGGTCGACCTTGTGCATGGTCAGCTCGTTGCACTTGCCGATCCACCACTGGTAGGTCATATAGACCGTGCCCTTGTTGATACGGTCGCTCACGTCGGCGCGGCTGTATACCTGACCGCGGCGGCTGTGAATCGAGACGATGTCGCCGTTCTTGATGCCGCGCGCCTGGGCGTCCGCGGGATTCATGCGGACAAAACCGGGCTCATCGGCAAGCAGCGCCAGCGTCTTGCAGTTGCCGGTCATCGAACGGCAGCTGTAGTGGCCGACCTCGCGGACGGTGCACAGAATGAGCGGGTACTCATCGTCGGGAAGCTCGGAGGGCGCCTCCCAGTCGTGCGCCATCAGGTTGGCGCGGCCGTCCTTGGTGGTGAACTTGCCACCAGCGAACATGTCGGGCGTACCGTGGTCGTTCACATCGGTGCTCTTGACCGGCCACTGGGCGTAACCGCCCTCGGGAGCCATCTTCTCGTAGGTCGCGCCCACAAAGTTGGGGCACAGGCTAATGCACTCGTTCCAGATCTGCTCGGTGTTGTCGTAGTGCATGGGGTAGCCCATGCGCGTGGACAGGTCCGCGAAGATCTCCCAGTCGTGGCGGCACTCGCCCTTGGGCGGAACGGCCGCGTCAAAGTGCTGGAAGCTACGGTCGGATGCGGTAAAGACACCCTCGTGCTCGCCCCAAGAGGTAGCGGGCAGGATGACGTCGGCGAGCATGGTCGTCTGCGTCATAAAGATGTCCTGGCAAATGAACAGATCCAGCTCGGAGAGCGTCTTGCGCATACCGGCCGAATCGGGCTCGGTCTGCACCGGGTCCTCGCCGTAGTTGTAGAAGCAGTGCACCTTGCCCTCGTCGACCAGGTGGCCCAGATCGGTGAGCTTGTAGCCCTCCTCGAGCGGGAGCTTTTCCTCGGGCACGCCCCAAGCTTTGGCAAACTTGGCACGCACTGCGGGGTCGGTGACTTTCTGGTAGCCAGGGTACAGGTTGGGCAGCATGCCCATATCGCAGGAGCCCTGGACGTTATTCTGACCGCGCACGGGCGCGAGGCCGGAATTGGGTTTGCCGATCTGGCCGGCAACGCAGGCGATGGAGGCGATGGTGTGCACCGTCTTCAGGTTCTGCTTCTGCTGGCATACGCCCATGCCCCAGCCAATGATGGCAGAGGGCTTCGCCGTGGCGTACATCTCGGCAGCTTGGTGGATCAACGCGGGCTCGACACCCGTGATGTCCTGTACAGATTCGGGAGTGTAGTTCTTGATGGTCTCCCACCACTCGTCAAAGCCGTTCGTGTGCTCGGCGACGAATTCCTTGTCGTAGAGGCCATCGTTGACCAGACAGTTGGCAAAGGCGTTGAGGAACGCAACGTTGCAACCGTTCTTGATCGGAAGGTAGAGATCGGCGATACGCGCGGTTTCGATATGGCGCGGATCGGCGACGATGATCTTGCAACCCTTTTCTTTGGCTCGCACGATACGCCTTGCGACGATGGGGTGCGAATCGGCAGGGTTATAGCCGAAGAGGAAAATGCAGCCCGCATCCTCCATACCGGGGATGGAGCATGACATGCAACCTGAACCAACCGTGTCCATCAGACCGAGGACAGTAGGGCCGTGTCAAGTACGGGCGCAGTTGTCCACGCTGTGGGTGCCGATGCACGCACGCGTAAACTTCTGCATGACGTAGTTCGCCTCATTGCCGCCGCCTCGAGAAGAGCCGGTGGTCATGACAGCGTTAGGACCATATTCGTCAATTATGGCCTGCATCTTAGATGCGGTGAAATCCAGTGCCTCGTCCCAGCTTACGCGCTCAAGATCCGCGCCCTTAGTGCGGCGGATCATCGGGTGCAGTACGCGAGGAGTCAAGATCTTGGTGTCGTTGATGAAGTCGTAGCCGCTCATGCCCTTAAGGCACAGCTCGCTCTGGTTGGTGATGCCGTTGAGCGGTTCGGTGCCCACGACCTGGCCGTTTTGGACCAGGAGGTTAAACTGGCAACCGGCGCCGCAGTACGGGCAGATCACTTTATGCTTCTCCATGACACCCTCCTTCCTTT
>DBEZQF010000221.1:0-1931 GCA_048254795.1 Collinsella sp.
CTTGCGAAGGAATTCGTTGATGTTGCCACCGGGCGAAAAGAAGCGATCAAGCATGATGGCCGAATACGCAATGGCAAATGGCTTTAAAAACTCGGAAGGCTGGAACTGAATACCGGCGATGTTGAGCCAGCGCGTGGCGCCGCGGCTGCCGCTGCCCACCAAGAACACCAGAAGCAGTAGCCCTATCATGCCGATAAGGAAGATCCTGAGCACATCCTCCCCAAACCAGCTGTCCGGCAAAACGCGCACGATGGCAATCAGCGCCAGAACACCGACCACGGCAAACGCGGCCTGTCGACCCAGAAAAAACGTCGCCGAGCCATTCTCGTGCAGCGCCTCGACCGAAGACGCCGAGTACACCATCAGCAGGCCAAAGCACACCAAGGTAAACAGGCAGGCCATGAATATCAAACGGGGGCGCATGATACGGGCGGGAACGCCGGCAATATAGCGTTCGCTAAACGTCTGCCCGCCGCGACCGGAACGCGGTGTGCTGCGCCGCGAGGAAGCACGGTCCGAGTCGGGCCTCCTCATACCTTGTCGGGGGCTCTCCTCTCTCACCGCAACCCCTATTCCATTTGCGATTTCGCCGCAGCGGCAAGCTGGGCCACATAGTCCTTAAACACGCGGCCGCGCTCCTCATAGCCCGAGAACTCATCGAACGAAGAGCAGGCAGGAGAAAGTAAGATCACGTCGCCACGGCTCGACAGCGAACGGGCGACGTCCACGGCATCGCGCAGGTCATCCGCCTGGGCGATATCCACGTCACCATCGACATCGGCCTCGTCCATAGCGGCGGTAAAGCGCTCGCGCGCATCGCCAAAGCAAACGACCGAGCGCACGTTGTCCATAACGACGCGGGCAAAGTCCGCAAGCGGCGTACCCTTATCGTGGCCGCCGAGCAGCAAAATCACATCGTCGTCGGGAAACGCCGTCAGGGCCTTTTCGACTGCATCGGTGTTCGTTGCCTTGGAATCGTTGACGTAGCGCACGCCATCGATCTCGCCACAGGGCTCAACGCGGTGCTCCAGCGGCTGGAACGATGCCAAACCACGGCAAATGCCCTCGGGATCGGCACCGACGGCCAAAGCAGCCGTGGCAGCACATAGGGCATTGATGACATTGTGATGGCCCGAGATCTTGAGCTCGGAAGTGGCGACAAGCTGAGTCTCGACGCCCTTCAGGCGGACGACCAACTTGCCGTCGCGCACAAAGGCGGCGTCTGCACCCTCGGGCTCGTCAAAAGCGACCTTGCAGATGCGGCGGCCCGGCATGTAGATGTACTCATCGAACTCATGGATGCCGGCATCCTCAACGTCGATAACCACGAGGTCGTCGTCGACCATATTCTCGAACAACTTGATCTTGGCAAGCGCATAGTTCTTGTGGCTCTTGTGCCAGCCCAGGTGGTCGGGCGTGATGTTGAGCAGCACCGCCACGCGAGGATGAAGCTCGGCGGTCGTAGCAATCTGATAACTCGACAGCTCGGCCACAAACCACTCATTATGTGCGCGGCCGTCGATCTCGTTCACCGGCGGCTCACCGATATTGCCGACGGCCACGCTGGCTTCACCGGCGGCCTTGAGCAGATAATCAGTCAGCGACGTGGTAGTTGTCTTGCCGTTGGTGCCCGTGATGGCAATCCAATTTTGGGGAGACAAGCGATAGGCAAACTCGGGCTCGCCCATAATCTGAGCGGCATGCTCACGCCCCGCCTTAAAGAAGGACGAGAACTCCGAAATACCCGGGCATGTCACGCACACGTCATAGGCGCCCTCGACCTGTTCGGCCCCATAGACAAACGACGCACCAGCAGCCTCGAGCGCACGCGTGGCGTCATTGGGCTCAGAGGTGCCGCCGCCATACACGGTAACGGCGCTTACGCGCTCGGGATGTGCCAGCGCCCAGCGGGCGACATCGAGACCGGATTT
>DBEZQF010000222.1:0-11265 GCA_048254795.1 Collinsella sp.
TATCTCGGGCGAGGCCGGTTCGGGCACGATCTTCTTTAGCGGTTGCTCGCTTAAATGTATCTACTGCCAGAACCACGAGATCTCGACCGGCAATTTTGGCCTTGAGATTTCGCCTGAGCGCCTGGTCGAGATTATGCTGGAGCTGCAGGACCAGGGTGCCAACAACATCAATTTGGTGACGGCGACGCACTATGCGCACCTGTTGCCTGCTGCGATCGCCGCGGCACGGACGCGCGGGCTGGTCATCCCGATCGTCTACAACACGAGTGGTTACGAGCGCGCGAGTGCCGTGGCGGCGCTGGGCGACCTGGTCGATGTGTGGCTCACCGACTTTAAATATGCCGATGCCGGGCTTGCGCAGTCGCTTTCTCATATTAAGGACTATCCGCGCGTGGCCGTGTCGGGTCTGGCCCAGATGGCGCGCGAGATCGATCGCCGCGGGGGAGAGCTGGTGGACGAGGGCGGGCTCATGAAGCGCGGCATCATCGTGCGCCATCTGGTGCTGCCGGGACATGCAGACGATTCATGCCGCGTGCTGGACCTGGTGTGGCAGACGGTGGGCGACGTGCCGATCTCGGTCATGAACCAGTACACGCCCAATGCGCTCATGCGAGAGCAGGGCGGCGACCTGGCGCGCGCCGTGACGCGCGAGGAGTACGAGCAGGTACTCGACCATGCCGACGACCTGGGCTTTACGACGATGTTTTGGCAAGAGGGCGGCGCGGTAGACGAGAGCTTTACCCCAGCGTTCGACACCACCGGCGTCCTCACCAGCGCAAAGTAGTGCGTTCGCCGATGATTTTTCTGGGACGGGGATTAAAAAATCATCGAGCGAATGGTAGTCAAAAAAGCCGCGCCCCAAAAAGACTGGTTATTGGGCGTTGACAGTTGGCGAGCCGTAGGTAAAATATCGACTTGTCCTGGGGACGTAGCTCAGTTGGGAGAGCGCTGCCGTCGCATGGCAGAGGCCGAGGGTTCGACTCCCTTCGTCTCCACCCTTGGATTTGATAAGCCGCTGACATTGTGTCGGCGGCTTTTTTTAAAAGAAAGGGCTATACCATGGCCGAGCTTGAGTCCCAACCACTGTCTGCCGAGGAGCGCGCCGAGTTGGAGGAGCTCCGCGCCGAGAAGGCTCGTCGCGAGGCCCAGGAAGAGGCCCGTCGCGAGCGCGAGGAGCTGGCTGCCCTGCGTGCCGAGCGTACGAAAGCCGAGGAGGTCGCCTCGAACGCCGCATCCGAGCGCAAGCCCGCACCCGCACCCAAGCCCGCTGCTGCGAAGCCTGTACCCGCCGCGCCCAAACCTCAGCCTAAAAAGGCCGCTCGTCCCAAGTCCGTCGAGCCCAAGTCGAGCCGTGACGAGATGACCTTTGCCCAGCGCATGGTTACCTCCAAGGAGCCTACGGGCGAGAACGAGATCCCTGGCATGGCGCCGGCTCAAAAAATCATCATTGTCCTTGCCCTCATCGCGTTTGTCATCTTTATGGGCTACACGATCCTGACCAGCATGGGCCTGCTCTAACCGATTTGCATCGGGCATCATGTCCGCATGCTCTGCTCTCGTCCAACCCTCAAATTCTGCACCACACATCCGAAAGGTCGCCTCATGGCTTTGACCGACATCTCGCATCCCACCGACATTGCAATGCTCACCGATCTGTACGAGCTCACTATGGCCCAGGGCCTGTGGGAGAGCGGCAAGGCCAATGAGCAGGGTTGTTTTACCGCGTTTTACCGCGACCATCCCTTTGGCAGCGCCTATGCCGTCATGTGCGGCACCGCCGAACTGCCCGAGCTGGTCGAGAACCTGCGCTTTACGCCCGAGGACATCGACTATCTCGCTTCGCTCCAGGCCCCTGCCGGCGGCGCGATGTTCAAGCCTGGATTCCTCGACTACCTGCGCGATTTTCGTGCGCATGTAAACATCGACGCCGTGCCCGAGGGCGAGCTCGTCTTTCCGCGCGAGCCCATGGTGCGCGTCACCGGCCCCGCGCTGGAGTGCCAGCTGCTCGAGACGGCGCTGCTCAACATCGTCGGGTTCCAGACGCTTGTCGCCACCAAGACGGCGCGCGTGGTGCTCGCCGCCGACGGTCGCCCTGTGGCGGAGTTTGGCCTGCGCCGAGCCCAGGGTCCCGATGGCGGCCTGGCCGTCGCGCGCGCGAGCTACGTCGCCGGCTGCTCCTCTACGTCCAATGTGCTCGCCGGCCGCCGCTACGGTATTCCCGTCTTTGGCACGCATGCGCACAGCTGGGTGATGAGCTTCGATTCCGAGCTCGAGGCCTTCCGTGCCTTTGCCAAATCGAGCCCCAAGAACTGCACGCTGCTCATCGACACCTATGACGTGCGCGAGGGCTGCGAGCATGCCATTACGGTTGCCAAGGAGATGGAAGCGGTGGGCGAGCGCTTGTCGGCCATTCGCATTGACTCCGGCGACCTCGCCAAGCTCTCCAAGTATGTTCGCGGCCGTTTTGATGCCGAGGGCCTGCCCTATGTGGGGATCTCGGTTTCTAACGATCTGGATGAGTACACGATTCAGTCGCTGCTCGACCAGGGCGCGCCCATCGACAGCTTTGGCGTGGGTACCAAGCTTGCGACCTGCTATGACCAGCCGGCGCTGGGCGGCGTGTACAAGCTTTCCGCCCGCCGTGCGAGCGAGGCGGATCCATGGACGCCGGTGGTCAAGCTCTCCGAGCAGCCCTACAAGCGCACGATCCCGGGTGTGCAACGCGTGCGCCGTTATTACGACGGCTTTGGCGGCCCGGTCTGCGACATGATCTACGACGAGGACCATCTGGCGGGGGAGGGCGCCGCGCGCGGCAATACCCTCGTAGCCGTGAATGATGCCGCCCTGGTGACCGACGTGTCCGAACTTGAGTATCGCGAGCTGCTGGTGCCGATCGTGCGCGATGGCAGTGCGGTGGCTCCGCGTGAGAGCATCCAGGACGCGCGCGAGCGCTGTGCTTGGGCGCTCGATCATCTGGATGCGGCTTTCAAGCGCTTCCTGTACCCGCAGACCTATGTGGTGGGCATGGAGCAGGGCCTAGCTCAGGTGCGCGACGAGCTCGTGCGCAAGAACATGGCCGCGGCCTCGGCTTTCCCCTGGGCAAAATGATTCCTTGGGCGGTAGGGGCGAGTCACGCTCCCTTGGCCGCCAGCTCGGCCGTTCGCTGAACAGTTGATTGGTTTGACGTATGACGACTTCTTATAAAACGATGGTGGTAAAGATCGGTTCGTCCACGGTGGTGGGCGCCGATGGCAAGGTCAACCGCGCCTTTATCGGCGGACTTGCCGATCAAGCCGCAGCGCTGCGCAAGCTCGGCTGGCGTCTGGTCGTGGTGAGCTCGGGCGCTATTGCCTGTGGCTATCCCGTGTTGGGCTTCGACCGCAAGCCGGTCGGCGACCTTCCGAGCCTGCAGGCCTGCGCCTCGGCTGGTCAGTGCATCATCTCGTCGGCCTACGACGAGGAGTTCCATGCGCGCGACCTGCTCACCTCGCTCGTGCTGCTCACGCGCCACGATACGGCCCGCCGCACGTCCTACCTGCACGCGCGCGACGCCCTGCTGCGCCTCGTGGAGCTTGGCGTGGTGCCGGTCGTCAACGAAAACGACACCGTTACCGTCGATGAGATCAAGTTCGGCGACAACGACACACTGGCGGCGCTTGTGAGCTGCCTGGTTTCTGCCGATCTGTGCGTGACGCTCTCGGACATCGATGGCCTCTATACTGCCAATCCGCATGAGGACCCCACGGCCGAGTTTATTCCTGTCGTGCATAAGATCGATGCCAAGATTATTGCCTCGGCGGGCGATTCTTCCACATCGGTGGGCACGGGCGGCATGATTACCAAGATTCGCGCGAGCCGCATCCTGATGACGGCGGGCATTCAGAGCGTGATTTGCTCGGGCGAGGAGCCCGATGCGCTCGTGCGCCTCGCCCGCGGCGAGAGCGTGGGCACGCTGTTCGATCCGCCGGCGGAGCGTCTGGACATCGCACCCCGCAAGCTGTGGATCGCACTGGGCGACAAGGCGCATGGCTCGGTGACGGTCGATGATGGTGCCGCGAAGGCGCTGGTCAGCCGTGGCTCTTCCTTGCTTGCGGTGGGTATTCGCGAGGTCGATGGCGAGTTTGCCGAGGGCGATGTGCTCGACGTGTGCGATCCGAGCGGCATGGTCGTCGCCCGCGGTATCGCCGAGGCCGATTCGGACGTGCTGGAGCTTGCAGCCGGACGCCGCCAGGACCAGATCGCCAGCAACCGCCTGCTCGCTAACCTGGCCGAGAAGCCGGCGATACACAGGGATAACTTGATCGTATTTGCATAAAGAAAGACAGCGCTGCGGATCGTTTCCCGCAGCGCTGTCTTTTTCGTGCCGGCACTTGGGGACGTTCCTTTTGTGCCGGCACTTTGGGACACTCCTTTGCTAGAAGATCCGGCGCAGGTCTCCGCGGTTGAGGGCTTCGTCGAAGAGGTGCTTGAACACCACGCTGCCGTGCAGACCGTCGTGCTCGAACTCGTTGGTCACCCAGGCATGCGAGTTGCCCACGCGGCTGAGCGTATCGAGCTGCAGGCCCGAATCGACGTACATGTCGTCGAAATACACCGCGGCCTGGAGCGGCACCTCGTTGCAGGCCAGGCGCTGCGGGTCGTAGATCTTGTCCCAGCTGGTGTCTTCCATCAGCAGGTCCATGGCGGGCTTAAAGGGCATAAGCTCGGGCATCTGCTCGAACATCCACGGGAACATGGCCTCGCCGGTAAACATGAGCGGGCGCGCGAGCGTGTCGAACTCGGCACGATGGGCCTTCTCCTCTGCGGCCGCCCAGCCAATGGGCATGGTGTCGCCGTCGGCGTAGATAAACTCCTGCAGCGTCCAGTACAGCGGGTTTGTACGCGTGTTGGTGCGCTCGAAGGCGCGCATCAAAAAGCTGTCGGATACCGAAGTTCCGCAGTTCAGCGTGCCGTCGCCGTCAACAAACGCGTGATCGATAATCCAATGCATGCGCTCAAAGCTCGGCTTCATGCCAAAGTCGTTGCCCATGAGCTGTAGACGCTCGACCGTCATCGGCGAGCCGTCGGGCAGCACGGGCTTCTGTGCCTCGAGCGCATCGGCCAGGGCTGCCACGCGCTCGACGTCGGCGGGGTAGCGGTCGTAATACTGCTGCGTCTTGGCGGCCATGCGCGGGAAGGTGTGCGCGTAGACCTCGCTGGCGCTCACCGGCACGTGGGGGATGCCGCCGCAGGTAAAGCTCGCCGCCACGCCCTCGGGGAAGAGCGACAGATAACTCAACGTCAAAAAGCCGCCGTAGCTCTGGCCGAGCGTGACCCAGGGCTTGCCGCCAAAGCCCACCAGACGCAGGTACTCAAAATCGCGCACGATGGAGCTGGCGAGGTGGCGCTTGAGGAAGTCGGCCTGCGAGCGTGCTGTATCGGCGCCGGCGGCCGTTGCGCGATCACCCAGTGCCTTGATCGTGCGTCCGTCCACGCAGCTACTGCGTCCGGTGCCGCGCTGGTCGGGAAGGACCACGCGGAAGTGTTTGACGGCCTCCTCGATCCAGCCGTCGCTTGTGGGCGACAGCGGACGTGGGCTCTCGCCGCCGGGGCCGCCCTGCAAAAACAGGAGCAGCGGCAGATCGTCGTTGATGCGGTCGGGCGCGCAAACCACGCGGTAGAAGAGCTTGATGCTCTCGGGCGCGCCGGCGATGGGTGCCGGCATAGCGCCGCGGCGCATGGTACTGCCGACGGCCAGGAGCATCGGCTCCAGGCCGCGCCAGTCAAGGGGGACGTCGATGCTGTGGTCCTCGACGTAAAGGCCGGGGACGTGGTACGAAGTGATGAGGGCCATGTGAGTCTTCCGTTCGTTGCGGTGTTTCGGGTTGACCAATTCTACCGCCGCGGGCGAGGCCATGCGCAAATCGGCTACCATGGTTGCAAACTTCTAGGAGAAAGGGCCGCCCATGTCGGTCGATATAGCCACGTATGTCCACGATCTTGCCGTTGCCGCCAAGGCAGCGTCGGCCTCGCTTGCCACGGCGAGCGATGAGCAGCGCCAGGAGGCCGTGCGCGCCATGGCCGCAGCACTGCGCAACGGTGTCGACTCCATCGTCGCCGCCAACGAGCTCGATATGTCCGCCGCGCGCGATGCGGGCACCTCGGCCGGACTGCTCGATCGCCTGCTGCTGACGCCCGAGCGCGTCGAGGGCATGGCCGCCGGCCTGGAAAAGCTCGCCGAGCTGCCCGATCCCGTGGGCCGCGTGCTCGACCACCGCGTGCTTGCAAGTGGCGTGGACCTGACCCGCGTGAGCGTGCCGCTGGGCCTGGTCGCTATGGTCTACGAGGCGCGCCCCAACGTGACGGCCGACGCCGCAGGCATCTGCATCCGTACCGGCAACGCCTGCATTCTGCGCGGCGGCTCGCTGGCCTATCACTCGTGTGCCATGATTTCTGAGCTGCTGGCCGATGCGCTCGAGGCCAAGGGCTTCCCGCGCGAGGCCGTGTCGATGATCGAGTCCACCGACCGCGAGGCCACCGGCGAGCTCATGAAGCTCCGCGGCATTGTCGACGTACTCATTCCGCGCGGCGGTGCAGGCCTGATCCAGCGCTGCGTGCGCGAGTCGCTTGTGCCGGTGATCGAGACGGGCACGGGCAACTGCCACATCTACGTGCATGAATCCGCCGACTTTGATAAGGCGCTCAACATTATCGTTAATGCCAAGACCCAGCGCGTAGGCGTGTGCAATGCCGCCGAGTCGCTGCTGGTCGACCGTGCTGTGGCCGATGCGTTTTTGCCCGCGGTCGTGACCGTGCTGCATGACCACGGCGTGCTCATTCACGGCGACGAGGCAACCTGCGCCGCATGCGCCGATGCCGGGCTTGCCGAGGGTGATGACTACGTTGCCGCGACTGAGGAGGACTGGGGTCGCGAGTATCTGGCGCTCGAGATGAGCGTGAAGGTCGTGGCGAGCGAGGACGAGGCCATCGCACACATCAACCGCTACGGCACGATGCACTCCGAGGCCATCGTTGCCGAGGACACGGATGCTTGCGAGCGCTTCCTCGATGCGGTCGATGCCTCGGCCGTGTACGCCAACGCCAGCACGCGCTTCACCGACGGCGGCGAGTTTGGCCTGGGCGCCGAGATCGGCATCTCGACCCAAAAACTCCACGCCCGTGGCCCCTTTGCCGCCGAGGCCCTCACCACCTACAAATACAAGCTCCGCGGCACCGGCCAGGTCCGCCCCTAACGCCCGTGCAAACAAAAACCACCACAAAGGTGCCTGTCCCCTTTGTGGTGGTTTTAGGTGGCGTGGGCGGTTAGGCCTGGAAGGTATCGCGGTCGGGGGCGAAGGACTGCATGGCCGCGATGGTGCGGTCAAAGAGCTCGGGGAGCTCCCAGCCCAACATCTCGGCGCCCTGCGAAATCACGTCGCGCGAGCAGCCGGCGGCAAAGCGCTTGTCCTTGAACTTCTTCTTGAGCGACTTGGTCGTAAAGTCCATAACGCTCTTGCTCGGGCGCATGATGACTGCAGCGCCGATCAGGCCGGTGAGCTCATCGCAGGCAAACAGGATCTTTTCCATCTGCAGCTCGGGCTTGGGCAGCGAGGTGTTGAAGTCGGACGTGTGCGTCTGGATGGCGCGAATGAGCTCGGGAGACGCACCTTCACCCTCAAGAATCTCGGCAGCATAGATGGTGTGGTTCATGGGGTCGTCCTCATGCTCCTCCCAATCCAGGTCGTGCAGCAGACCGACGATGCCCCAAAACTCCTCGTTCTCGGGGTCGAACTCGCGCGCAAAGTAGCGCATAGTGCCCTCGACCGTCTCGCCGTGGATGATGTGGAACGGATCTTTGTTGTGCTCGTTGAGCAGTTCGAACGCACGGTCGCGGGTGATTCCGGCGGTAAGCGGCTCTGCCATAAGAGACTCCTTGTGCTCGTGGGTATCGATAAGAATGAATACTACTAGAACAAGAAAACCACCACAAAGGTGCCTGTCCCCTTTGTGGTGGTTTTTGGCGCGGATGGGTTAGTTGAGGGCGGCTTGGGCTAGGCGAGCTTCGGCGTCCTCCTCGGTGACGCCCAGGGCCACGGCGAACTCCTCGATGGAGCGGCGCTTGGCTTCCTTGAGTACGCGCATGTAGTAGGAGCTGGGCTTTTTATCTGCTTCCTCGGCCTGGCGAATACGGTGCATCATGGTTTTTGCCACGCGAACCGTCTCGGGCGCGCCCAGCTTGAGCTGCTGCTTAAAGTGCGTCTCCTCAAGTGAGCTGTTGCGCTCGGTAAAGGTGTCGCACTCCAGCTCGTCATAGTGGCTCAGCAGGTGCTCGGCATCTTGCTGCGAGATGGCGGCGTGCAAACGGTCGGCCTGCGCCACGGGGTACATGAGGATCGTCTGCGCATGTCCCTGCTTGGTCTCGAGCAGTAGCATGGGCTGCGGTGTATCGTCCCTAAAACCGACGACGGTGCAGACTCCCTGACCCGGATGAATGACGTGTTGACCGATTGAGAACATGCTACCTCCAACTTATACGAATTTACGTATCTCTAGAATAACACGCTGACGTGCGCAAACCCTTACTTTATGCAGGAAAAGCACACAACTCTGATAGGTAAGAGTATTCGATAACAGGCGCAGCTCATTCACACCTTTATGCATTTTCAACGCCTGCATAATCTGCAGGCAGACCGGCATCTTTGAGTGACTCCATACAAGCTGTAGTCATTTTTGTGCATATGCAATATCGATTGGCTTTACCCTGCGACAGTGCCCGTCGCTTGTGATAGAGTGCTACAAACTCTGGCTTTTGCCCTACGAGTGACCAAGAGCTCGGGGGCTTTAACACAAGGAGGACCTATGCCCGAGAAGATTGAAGAGCTGGTACGCGCTGCGCTTGCTGCGGCCCAGGAGGCCGGCGACCTTTCCGCATTTGAACTTGACGATTGCGCCATCGAGCGACCGGCTGACACTTCTCATGGCGAGTGGACCTCCACCATGGCCCTGAAGTCCGCCAAGCTGGCTCACTGTGCCCCGCGCAAGATCGCCGAGGCTGTCGTTGCCCATATGCCCGAGGACCCCGCGATCGAGAAGGTCGAGATCGCAGGCCCTGGCTTCATCAACTTCTACCTCTCCGTTGCCGTCAAGAATGCCATCTTTGGCGAGGCTCGCGAAAAGGGTATGGACTTCGCTAAGTCCAACGTCGGTGGTGGCCTGAAGACCCAGGTCGAGTTCGTCTCCGCCAACCCCGTCGGCCCCATGCACATCGGCCACGGCCGCTGGGCCGCGCTGGGCGATTCGCTCTGCCGCGTCATGGACCACGCCGGTTACGACATCCAGCGTGAGTTCTACATCAACGACCACGGCTCTCAGATGAACACCTTCGGCAACTCCATCAGCACGCGCTATATGCAGCTTGCCGACATCATCGCCAAGCAGGGCGTGGATATCGATGAGGCTCACAAGCTGCTGATCGCCGACCGCGACGCCTTTGTTGCCGACGAGAACGACGAGCATCCCGAGACCCATCCGTACCAGGACAACTTTGCCGAGACTCTGGGCAAGGACTCCTACGGCGGCGACTACATCATCGACGAGGCCGCCGAGTTCTGGCGCACCGACGGCGATAAGTGGGTCAACGCCGATCCGCAGGAGCGCATGGAGAGCTTCCGCGAGCGCGGCTATGTAAAGATGGTCGACAACATGCGCGACCTTTGCCATGCCGTTAACTGCGACTTCGATCGTTGGTTCTCCGAGCGCTCGCTGTATGTGAAGGACACCGAGGGCGAGACCGCCGGCACCTCCGCCGTCGACCGCGCTTTTGAGAAGCTCGACAAGATGGGCTACCTCTACACCAAGGACGGCGCCCTGTGGTTCCGCTCCACCGACCTGGGCGATGACAAGGACCGCGTCCTGATCAAGTCCGACGGCGAGTACACCTACTTCGCCTCCGACGTTGCCTATCACTGGGATAAGTTCCAGCGCGTCGACCACGTCATCGACATCTGGGGCGCCGACCACCACGGCTACATCGAGCGCGTCCGCTGCGTCTGCGACGCTCTTGGCTATCCCGGCAAGTTTGAGGTTCTGCTGGGCCAGCTCGTCAACCTGCTGCGCAACGGCAAGCCCGTCCGTATGTCCAAGCGTAAGGGCACCATGGTGACCCTGCAGGAGCTCGTCGACGAGGTCGGCTCCGACGCTGCCCGTTACACGCTCATCTCCAAGAGCTCCAACCAGATGGTCGACTTCGATATCGAGGCCGTCAAGAAGCGCGATAACTCCAACCCGGTGTACTACGTGCAGTACGCTCACGCCCGCGTGTGCTCCATTCTGCGCCGTGCCGCTGACGTTACGCCCGAGCAGGCTGACGAGATGGGCATGAAGGCCGTCGCTGCCAAGGCCATCGGTGAGAACGTCGATTACTCGCTGCTGACCGACCCGACCGAGCTCGCCCTTTCGCGTAAGCTCAACGAGCTCACCGACCTCATCGCCAGCTGCGCTCGCGACCGCGCTCCGTTCCGTCTGACGCACTTTGCCGAGGAGCTCGCCGGCGACTTCCACAGCTTCTATGCTGCCTGCCAGGTGCTGCCGAGCGAGGGCCGTCCCGTCGACCCCGAGCTTTCGCGTGCCCGTCTGGCCGCTTGCGACGCCGTCCGCGTGACGCTCGCCCTGGTGCTCACCCTTGTTGGCGTTTCCGCGCCCGAGCAGATGTAATCATCGAGTTATTTGACCGTGTAGGTTCGGCTTTGCTGAGCCCTATAAGCCCGATCTCCATTGCGGAGGTCGGGCTTTTTGCATAAACGCCGGCGTATTGACGAATTTGGGGCTGCTGGAAATACGAAACTATGCCGGTTTACTACGATGAATTGAGAAATGCCAACCACGCCGGCTTTTCGCTAAAAAGTGCAAGGCATCTACCTGCGGTTTTAGTTCAACAAGTTTCGGAGTGGTCGCGGTTGAGCGATTCATCGTAGTAAACCGCCATAGTTTTGGCGGAGGCAGTCAGATTTGTGGGCGGTAAACCAAAGAGTGTCCCTTTTGAATAGTCGTTTAAGAACGTCCCCAATGACTAAGTTGCAGGTGACGGCGGTTGTGTTACACTAACGCTGCGTATATGACGCAAATATCTCGATACAGATCAATGATGTCCGTCGGTATTTGACGGAGCTAGACTGTTTAGCCGCCCTGAAGGTTTATGCAGGGAGCATGTGATCACAGGGCTTGAAAAGAAAGTTGAGCAAACACTGTGTCTGATCAACAGCAAGAAAACGAAATAACGACGACGCA
>DBEZQF010000223.1:0-4151 GCA_048254795.1 Collinsella sp.
GGCGACACCATCGCCTTGGTTGGATTTGGCGCCGGTCTGGATATAGGTGGCTATCTGCTTCGTTGGAAGTAGTCGCACATAGGAAATAAAAACGCCCTAGGGCACAACCAAAGGAGAACTACCATGGCAGATCAGAAGACCTTCGAGCGCGTTTGCGACGTTATCCGCGAGACCGCCGGTCTTGACGATGTCGAGATGAAGCCCGAGTCCACGCTCGAGGAGATTGGTCTCGACAGTCTGGGCACCGTCGAGATCCTCGTCGCCGTCGAGGACGAGTTTGGCATTCAGCTCGATACCGAGGAGAACCCCAAGACGGTCGGCGAGTTCGCCGATACGGTCGAGGCGGCATTGGAGAAGTAGAGATGCTCAAGACTCCTCTCTGCGATCTGCTCGGCATCGAAAAGCCCGTGTTCCAGGGCGGTATGGCCTGGATTGCCGATGCTTCGCTGGCGTCCGCAGTGTCCGAGGCGGGTGGCTTAGGCATCATCGCGGCCATGAACGCCGACGCCAACTGGCTTCGCGACCAGATTCATAAGCTGCGCGCCAGGACGGATAAGCCCTTTGGCGTCAACGTCATGCTCATGAGCCCGTTTGCCGACGAGGTCGCGCAGGTCGTGATTGACGAGCGAGTGCCGGTCGTCGTGACGGGCGCCGGCAATCCCGCCAAGCACATGAAGGCGTGGAACGAGGCGGGCATCAAGGTCATCCCGGTCGTTGCCTCGGTGGCGCTGGCGCGCCTCGTGGCACGTCGTGGAGCCACGGCGGTTGTTGCCGAGGGTACCGAATCGGGCGGCCATATTGGCGAGACCTCGACGATGGCACTGGTGCCGCAGGTCGTCGATGCGGTTGACATTCCCGTCGTGGCCGCCGGCGGTATTGCCGACGGCCGCGGCGTGGCGGCCGCCTTTATGCTGGGCGCCGCCGGCGTGCAGGTGGGTACGCGCTTTCTGGTCGCAGACGAGTGCACCGTCTCGGAGCAGTACAAAGAGATGGTCCTGAAGGCCAACGACACTTCGACGCGTGCGACCGGTCGCTCGACGGGACATCCGGTGCGCGCCCTCAAGAGCCCCTTCACCAACGCCTATGCCAAGAGCGAGGGTTCCGGCGCGAGTGCCGAGGAGCTCGGTGCTATGGGAACCGGTGCGCTGCGTAAGGCCGCCAAGGACGGCAACTACGAAGAGGGTTCGTTTCTGTGTGGACAGATTGCCGGCATGGTCAACGAGCGCCAGAGCGCACGCGAAATCGTTGACGACCTGGTCGATGGCGCCGAGCACGTCTTGAAGGGTGCGTGCGCATGGGTGGCGTAGCGTTTTTGTTTGCCGGCCAGGGTGCCCAGCACCCCGCGATGGGCGTCGACTTGATCGAGACATCGCCGGCGGCCGCCGAGGTGTTCGTCATTGCCGATGAGGTGCGCCCGGGGACGAGCGAGCAGTGCCGGAGCGCCTCCAAGGAGGAGCTCTCGCAGACCGAGAACACGCAGCCGTGCGTGTTCGTTCACGACCTGGCAGCGGCTGCCGCCCTGCGCGAGCGCGGCGTAGTACCTGCCGCCTGTGCGGGATTCTCGCTGGGCGAGGTCGCCGCGCTCACCTTTGCGGGGGCATTCGATACGCGAGCGGGTTTTGAGCTCGTGTGCGAGCGCGCGGCATTGATGGCCACGGCGGCCGAGCGTCACCCCGGCGGCATGCGCGCCGTCATCAAGCTCGATGCGGTGCAAGTCGAGGGCCTGGCAAAACAGGCCGGCGAGGACTGCTGGCCGGTCAACTACAACAGCCCGCAGCAGACGGTTGTTACCGGAGCGCCCGAGGCGCTGCAGGAGCTCGACGCCTTGGTAAAAGAGGCTGGTGGCCGGGCCATGAAGGTCGCGGTGTCGGGTGCATTCCATAGCCCCTATATGGCCGAGGCGACTGAGGGACTGGCGACGTATATCCAAGCCGGCCACGCGCCGTCTCCGCTGCTAATTCCGGTCATGGCAAATATGACGGCGGCGCCCTATCCGGCGGACCCGCGAGCAGCATCGGATGTCTTGGCCAACCAGGTGAGCCATCCCGTACGCTGGGTCGATACACTGCATGCTCTGCAGGATCAAGGCATCGACACATTTATTGAGGTCGGCCCCGGCAAAACGCTGTCCGGCCTGGTCAAGCGTACGCTGAGCGACGTTTGTGTGTATTCGTGCGAGACGGCCGAGCAGGTCGCAGCTATTGCCGACGAGCTCGCATAGTCCACAGGGCTGTAACCCGAAAGGAATGACATGGGCAACTTGAACAATGGCGCGCTCGAGCGCAACGACTCACGTCGCGTGGCACTGGTCACGGGCGGCTCGCGGGGTATCGGCCGCGCCTGCGCTATCGGTCTGGCGGAGGATGGCTACGATATCGCCGTCGTCTATGCCGGCAGCGTCGATGCGGCGCGCGAGACGTGCGACGCCTGCGAGGCGGCTGGCGCCACGGCGCGCTCATATCAATGTGACGTGGCCGACCCCGCTGCCGTCAACGCGTGCGTGGAAGCGGTCCTCAACGACTTTGGCTCCATTTGGGCGCTCGTCAACAACGCCGGCATCACCCGCGATGGCCTGCTCATGCGCATGGGCGATGACGCCTTCGACCGCGTGCTCGACGTCAATCTCAAGGGAACATTCAACATGACGCGCGCGCTCACCAAGACCTTTATGCGCCAGCGTGGCGGTTGCGTCGTCAACATGAGCTCGGTCGTGGGCCTGATGGGCAATGCCGGACAAGCCAACTACGCTGCCTCCAAGGCGGGCGTGATCGGCCTGACCAAGGCGGTGGCGCGCGAGCTTGCGCCCCGCGGCGTACGAGTGAACGCGGTTGCCCCCGGGTTTGTCGAGACGGATATGACGGCAAAGCTCTCGGAGAAGGTGCGTACGGTAACCGAGGAGCAGATTCCCCTTAAGCGTATGGCGCAGCCCGAAGAGGTGGCCGGTGTGGTGCGATTTTTAGTGAGCGATGCGGCTGCCTACATTACGGGCGAAGTCGTACGCGTCGACGGCGGAATGGCGATGTAGAAACCAGGGCCGAAGAACGGCTTGGATGAGGAGACCATGATGGAACAGAGAGTTGCAATCACCGGTATCGGTGCCGTGTCGCCGCTCGGCAACACCGCGCTTGCCACCTGGGCGGCCATGTGCGCCGGCACGTGCGGCATCGGCCCGATCACGCACTTCGATACCGATGCGTTTGCCGTCAAGGTGGCAGCCGAGGTCAAGGGCTTTGACGGCAACGAGTACTTTGGCAAGCGTGACGCCAAGCATCTCGACCCCTGCGTTCAGTTTGCGATGGCGGCTTCGGACGAAGCCATGCACGATGCGGGCTTTGATGTCGAAGGCGCCATCGATCGCGAGCGCCTGGGCGTCTACGTGGGCTCGGGCGTGGGCGGCATGACGACGCTCGTCGACAACGTCCATACGATTGCCGAACGTGGGCCCCGCCGCGCATCGCCCTATATGATCGCGATGATGATCCCCAACATGGCATCGGGCAATATCGCAATCCGCCACAAGGCAAAGGGCCCGACCCTGCCCGTGGTGACCGCGTGCGCAACCTCGGCCCATGCGGTGGGCGAGGCGTTCCGCGCCATCAAGCACGGCTATGCCGACGCGATCCTCGCGGGCGGCGCCGAGGCTGCAATTATCCCCGATGCCGTTGCGGGCTTTACGTCCTGCCGCGCATTGACCACCAATCCCGATCCCGCGACGGCCTGCCGTCCGTTCGATGCAGACCGCGACGGCTTTGTGATGGGCGAGGGCGCCTGCGTGCTGGTACTCGAGAGCATGGAACATGCGCAGGCGCGCGGTGCGCACATTTATGCCGAGGTCGTGGGCTACGGCAACACCGATGATGCCTATCACATCACGAGTCCTGATCCCGAGGCTGCCGGCATTGCCCGCGCGATATCGCTGGCGGTGACCGAGGGCGACGTCAAGCCTTCCGAGGGTCTCTACATCAATGCCCACGGCACATCGACCAAGCTCAACGATTCGTCCGAGACGACGGGCATTAAGCGTGCGCTCGGCGAGGACGCGGCGCGCGCCGCGCACGTCTCGTCGACTAAGTCGATGACCGGCCACATGATCGGTGCCACGGGCGCCATCGAGGTCATGGCCTGCGCCATGGCGCTCGAGCAGGGCGTGG
>DBEZQF010000224.1:0-3375 GCA_048254795.1 Collinsella sp.
GCGATCGGCAGCAGGCGCCACTACAAGGTCCACGTCCTCGTCAACGGGAAACCGGTAGCCCTCAGGCTGGCCCTCCATGGCACGAGCGGTCCCCTTGGCCAACCGCTCAAAACCCTCGATCCCATAGGAAAGCCCATGAGCGGTCGCAGCAGCCTGGGCCCCGTCCTCAGCGTCCCCAGCAAACGCAAATCCCGGCACCCAGCAAAGCGCGAAGGTCAAAGCACAGGCGACAAGCATGCGGAATCTATTAAGCACGAAAAGCTCCAAGCGAATACAAGAACGGAGTGAAACACAAAACGATGGACTTATCGCGCCAAGCCGCACTACTCGGAAAGCTCAAAGCCGTACTTGGCCCAAATCTTCTGGGCCTTCTTGTTGGTCAGGCAAAAGTCGATGAACGCCTTGGCCTCGTCGGCATGCTCAGAGCTATCGGCGACAGCACCGGGATACACGATGGGCTTGTGCGAGTCCTCGGGACACACAAAGGCCTCCTCGATACCGTCGTAGCGGAAGATGTCGGAACTGTAGACAAAGCCAGCCACGCAGTCGCCCGTAGAAACGTAGGCGGCAGCGGTGCCGACCTTGTCGGCCAGCGCGACCTTGTCGGCGATCTCGGGCACGTACTCGCCGTCATCGCCCTCGGTGCCGGTGTAGAGGCCCACAGAAGCCAGCGCCTGGTTGGCGTACTTGCCGGCGGGAACGGTCTTGGCGTCGCCGATGGCGATCTTGCCGTCCAGATTCGCGACGTCGGCGATGGCCTCGACCTTGGTGTCGGAGCCCTCGGCGCGAATGATCACGAGATCATTGACGAACATGTCCTCACGTGTGTCGACGTCGACGAGCTCGGCGGCCTCGGCGTCGTCCATGGTGCCCTTGGAGGCCGTGATGAGCACGTCGACGGCGGCACCGGCGCGCATCTGCTCGACAAGGTCGCCAGACGCCTTAAACTGCGTATCGGCAAACGTGGTGCCGGTCTGCTCGGTGTAGAGCTCCTGAACCTCGGGCAGAGCTTTCTCGAGCGAGTTGGCGGCAAAGACCTGCAGCTCGACAGCCTTCTTCTTAGAGGAAGACATGGCGGAGCCGGCATCGGAACCAGCGGGCTCGGACGTCTTGTTGCCCGAGCAGCCGGCAAGGCCAAGGCCGGCGGCAGCGGCAGCAGAAAGCGAGACAAAACCGCGGCGTGAAACCATATCGAACATATTCAACCCTTTCGAACGCTATGCCCGGGCACCCCGCCGCAGGCTTTATTCTGTTACTAGATTATACTTCCGCGCGAATAATGATAATGAGAAATTATTCTCGCTAGAGAATATAGTTTCGAGTTGCCGTGCACCTCGGCGTCGCTTCGGCGGAAAACAAAGGCGGAGCAGCCGTTCAGGTCGCCCCGCCGCAGGTAAACCGCTTATTTGGTATGTCCGCCGCCCGCCGTCATTTGGGCCGCATGCTCCAGCTGATCGCTCACGGCCTCCCAGCTTTCGCGGGCCGCTTTCGTGGATCCCGGAAAGTTGATGACAAGCGTATGCCCACGCTGCATGCACACGGCGCGCGAGAGCATAGCGCGGCGCGTCTTGGTCATGGAGTACGCACGGATTGCCTCTGCAATACCCGGCACATCGCGGTCGCAGACGGCACGCGTCGCCTCGGGCGTCACGTCGCGCATCGAAAGTCCCGTGCCGCCACAGGTGAGCACGACATTGGCGTGGCACTCATCGGCAGCTTCCACAATGGCATCACCGATCTCGCTGGCGTCGTCGCGCACGACCACATGTGAGACGACCGTCCAGCCCTGCGCCTCGATAAGTTCCTCGAGTGCGGCTCCAGCCTCGTCCTGAGCAAGATCGCGCGTATCCGAGCACGTCACGATCGAAATCTTCAACTCCATAGTCTTCCTCCTACAACACCGTGCCCTCGGGCAGGTCGACACGCACGACATCCACGACGTCGCCCGCCTTGAGCTCGCACGGTCCTTCGTCAATACGCAGCAGGCAGTTGGACCGCTGCATCGTGCCGAGCAGCGCCGAATTCTGCGTCTTGGCCTCGGTCACCAACAGCTCACCGGTCTCGGGGTCGCGCAAAACCGTGGCGCGATCGAAGAAGCGTCGGTCCTGGCGCTTTTTCACGCCGTGCGTGAGCGTCGCCTGCTGCACGGGACGCACGCCCTCGGCAAAGCCGCGCATCTTGCGAATCGCCGGACGGGCGAGCATCTCAAAGCCCACATACGCCGCGGCCGGATTGCCTGAAAGCCCCAGGTAGGGCTTGCCCCCGAGCAAGCCAAACGTGATGGCCTTGCCCGGACGCATCGAGATGCGATCGAACAGCACCACGCCCTCGCGCCGGACGAGCGCCGTCACGTAGTCGTAATCGCCCGCCGAGGCGCCGCCGCTCGTAATGACAAAATCGCACTCTCGCGTGGCGCGATGCACCAGCTCGCCAATCGCCTGCTCATCGTCGGGCGCAATACCGTAGAACACGGGCTCGGCGCCGGCATCGAGCGCCTCGGCCATCAGCGCCGAGGAGTTGGAATCGCGAATCTGCCCGCGCGCCGGCAGCTCACCCGGCGCGACCAGCTCCGTGCCCAGCGAGATAATGCCCACGCGCGGAGCGGCATGGACCTTCACGCTCGCGTAACCGGCGCTTGCCAGCAGGCCGGCGCCGGCCGGAGCCACGACCTCGCCGGCATGCATCACAACATCGCCGGCATGGGCCTCCTCGGCGGCAGAGCGAACGTTCTCCCCTACCTTGGCAGGCGCCGAGAAGCGAACGTGCGAGCCCTCGTTGCCGTCGCCATCGAGTACGTCGACGATCTCGTACTTCACCACGGCATCGGCACCTTCGGGTACCGGCGCGCCCGTCATGATGCGGACCGTCTCGCCCGCGCCGATTGCGCCCTCAAACACATGGCCCGCGGCCTCGTGTCCGATAACGTCGAGCGTCACCGGCGCCTCGCCAGATGCCTGCGCCAAGTCCGCCGAGCGCACGGCATATCCGTCCATAGCGCTGTTGGCAAACGGCGAGATGTCGATATCGGCCACCGCGTCCTCGGCCAAGGGAAGACCGGCGGCCTGCCACACGGGAATCTCGATGAGATCCGTCGGAGCAACGTGCGACAGGACAATCGACTGCGCGTCCTCCAGTGGAATGAGTTTCTCTGCCATATGCACCTCTTAATGCCACGGCGCACAACAGGAGCGCCGATTCTTTATGCTTTTCTCAGTATAATCCCCCGATGCACGGCCGCGACTCGGCCTGTACCCGCAAATACACCTGTCGGTTGCAGGCCGCGAAACAGAATGGAAACCAACCCACCGGCTCGTCGCGTTTACCGCGTTTTATAATGCTTGCGTTGCAACCTAAAAGAGGAACGTATGGCTCATA
>DBEZQF010000225.1:0-1708 GCA_048254795.1 Collinsella sp.
TATCGTGGTGCGTCCCTTGCTCGACCTAACTCATGGCGAGCTCGTGGGCTATCTACAGGTACATGGTCAGCCGTGGCGTGAAGACGAGAGCAATGAGGATATCTCGTATCTGCGAAACTACGTGCGCCATCGGGTAATGCCAGTGGTGGCACAGCGTAATGCGAGCGTGTGCAAGACGATTGGCGCCGCCTGTGAGATCTTGGGTGACGAAGACGCGTTTCTATCCCAGCTGTCGGCGCAGGCGTTTCGAAGCTGCCTGCGCAAGGAGGCAGCGGGCGCGCTAGTGCTCGATGCCAGACGCCTTGCTGCGGCCGAGGTGGTAATCGCGCGGCGCATCGTGCGACTGGCGATCAAACGCATCGATCCGGGCGCTCGTCCAGAGATGCGACATGTGGAGCGAGTTCTTTCCTGCGTTGCCGAAGGCACAGGCTCGGTCACGCTTCCGGCGGGAATTGACGCGCGCGTCGAGTTTGGCATGCTAGCGTTTAAGGCGCCGGCGGCTCGTGAGGGGCTGGTTGCGGACTGGATTACCATACCCGGTCGTTTGCCGTTGGGCGGGGGGCGCATGCTGGTCGCAGAGCCGATGGCCGTTGAGCCGGGATGCGATATCGTGCGCCGCGCCCGTGAGCTTGCGGCTGCCGGGGAAGTGACAGCTTTGGTAGACGCGGCTGCCCTGGGTTTTGCCGACAGCGATAGTGAGCGGATCCTGGCGGGCTCACGTGGCGAGATCCCTGCAGAGGCGCGATTGGCGCGCCTGTGGGTGGACGGTCCCGCACCGGGAGACGTGATGTGCCCGTTAGGAATGAGTGGCCGAAGCAAGAAGGTATCCGACTTGCTAGGCGAGGCTCGCATTCCCGTTTCCGAGCGCGCCGGCGTGCCCGTGGTGAGGACGGCGCCGGGAGGTGCCGTGGTGTGGGTCGCCGGAGTTCGCGCGGACGAACGTTTTAAATGCACGGCGGCGACGCGTGTGGCTTATCTGCTTCGCGTGGTTGACGCGGATTAGCCCCTCGCACCAGCTGTTCTGTGCGGCGTTGACGGTATTCCCGCGCTGATGGTGCGCGGGCTGGAAAATATACCCCGTGCGCTGCTAGAATGTGTAGTTCGCGTCCATACGGCGGTGTGTGGGCGATTAAGCACAAGAAAGGGTTGTCATGGCTTCTCAACATCCGGATATCGAGAAGGTTCTGTTTACGCAGGAGGATATCGACGGCATCGTTTCTCGCCTGGGCGAGGAGATCACTCGCGACTACGCGGGTAAGGATCTGGTGCTGATCGCGGTTCTGCGCGGTGCCGTTGTCTTTATGGGCGACCTGATGCGCAAGATTGAGCTACCGACCAACATCGATTTCATGGCTGTTTCGAGCTATGGCGACGGTGTGAAGTCTTCGGGCATCGTGCGTATCATTAAGGATCTGGATATCGACATCCGTGGTCGCGACGTGCTGATCGTCGAGGACATTCTGGACTCGGGCCTGACCCTCAAGTACCTGATGAAGAACCTCGAGAGCCGCAAGCCCGCTTCGCTGGAGGTCGCTGCCTTCCTGTGGAAGGACGTTGAGGACCGCACCTCGGCCATCACGCCCAAGTATGTTGGAACCCATTGCCCCGATGCCTTTGTGGTGGGCTACGGCCTCGACTATGCCGAGCGCTATCGTAACCTTCCGTATCTGGGCATTTTGAAACCGGAGGTTTATTCGTAAGATGCCCG
>DBEZQF010000226.1:0-34964 GCA_048254795.1 Collinsella sp.
CGGGGCACGAAAAAGCTGCGGCGCCGCTTGGAGGAAAAGACCGGAAGCAAGGGTCCATTCCTCCAGACGGCACCGCAGCTGTTTTGGTGGCTCGGCTTTTGTCGAAGTGGCTTAGTTGAGCGCGACGGCCAGCCGAGTAGGCAAAGCGGCTTGGAGGCGTGTCGCTTCCGTCACGTTCTATCAGCATACAAGACGGTTTTGGTTCTTGTTCGTGACGGAAACGGCGCGCTTCCGAGCCGCTTTAAAAGAAAGGGGGCGAGGTTTAGGGCACGCCCCCTTTCACGATAGAGAGCTAAACCTAGCCGCGGACCTTCTTGACGACGTCCATGGCCTCGTGGGCGATCTGCTCGACCTTGGAGAAGTCGCCGTCGGCAAACAGGGCCGGCTTGACCATCCAGGTGCCACCGCAGGCGATGATGGCGGAGGAGCTCAGGTACTCCTCGACGTTGGCGGTGCTCACGCCGCCGGTAGGCATAAAGCGGTGACCGACAAACGGAGCGGCGAGGGCCTTGATGGTGTTCAGGCCGCCATACTGGGACGCGGGGAAGAACTTGGTGACCTTGAGGCCCAGGTTCTCGGCTGCGGTGACCTCGGAGGGGGTCACGGTGCCGGGAAGGACGGGCAGGTCGATGTCGATGCAGTGCTTCACGACGTCCTCGTTGTAACCCGGGGAGACGATGAACTTGGCACCGGCTGCGCGGGCCTGCTCAACCTGCTCGACGGTCAGGACGGTGCCGGCACCAACGCACATCTCGGGCTCGGCCTCGGCCATAGCGGCGATGCACTCGGCGGCGCAGGCGGTGCGGAAGGTGACCTCGGCTGACTTCATGCCAGCTGCCATAAGGGCGTGGGCGAGCGGAGCGGCGTCCTCGACCTTGTCGAGCACAACGACCGGCACGATGCCCAGGGACTCAAGCGTGGTGTAGAACTGATCGAACATGATGTTCCTTTCGATGTGTGGCGCGCATGGGCGCGTGATTGCCAAATGTGCTGGTCAGGAGCCGATTTTGGATTGGTTATCGGAGGCACTGCTTGGGGTTCAAGCAATTCCAAAACCGGCTGCTCGACCAGTCATGTAGGGAATGCCAGACAAAACCGGAATGGGACTGGTGGTTTTGCCCGGCCGGAGGAATCGGGGAGCGGGCCGCAGGGGTATGGGATTGGAAAGCTGCGGCCCGCGGAATGGAGACGGACTAGCGCGCGACGCGGGTGCCACCGTCGGCGGCGGATGCCACGGCTGCGATCTCGCCTGCGGTCACCAAGTTGGAATCGCCCTTGATGGTGAGCTTGAGGACCGAGGCTGCAATCGCGTAGTTGACGGCATCCTGCGGGTCAAAGTCGTTAATGAGGGCATGGACGAGGCCGGCGTTGAAAGCGTCGCCGGCGGCAACGCCTTCGAGCACGTGCACGTCGTGAGCAGGGGAGAGCCAGTGCTCGCCGCTCTCGGCGTCAAAGAGCATGCCCATCCAGATGGAGCGCTCGACGCAGGAGATGTTGCGGACGACCGAGGCGACCTTCTTGCAGCCGTACTCGGCGCAGATCTGGCGGGCCATCTCGACGTAGGTGTCGCGCTCCTCGATGCCATGGGCAAGGGAGCCAGAGACGCAGGTCATGCCAAGGCCGGCAGGCGCATCCTCGTCGTTGGCGATGCAGATGTCGACGAGCGGCAGGAGTTCCTTCATGGTGGCCTGCGATTTCTCGGGCGACCACATCTTGCCGCGATAGTTCACGTCGCACACGGTGGTGATGCCCTTGGCGCGGCAGGCGGCGAGCGCATCCTTGCAGGCGGCGGCCATCTCGTCGGAGACGGCGGGGGTCACGCCGGAGAAATAGAAGACATCGATTCCCTTGAGGATCTCGTCCCAGTTAAAGACGTCGCGCTTGGCCATGTTGATGGCAGAGTACTTGCGGTCGTAGACGCAACCGTTACCGCGCTGCGAGGCACCGACCTCAAACACATAGGAGCCAAGACGGTCGCCCTGACGCACGACGCGCGTGGTGTCGACGCCGTAGGCCTTCAGCGAACGCAGGGCGCACTCGCCCAGACGGTTGGCCGGGACAACGGAGACGTAAGCGGCCTTGTCGCCCTGGTAGGCCAGGGAAAGCGCGGTGTTGGCCTCGGCGCCGCCGTAGCGGACGTCAAACTCGGTTGCCTGCTCAATACGCAGGTGGTCTTTGGGCGAGAGTCTCATCATGATCTCGCCGAAGGTAAGAACCGTTTTACCCATGGTCGCGCAGCTCCTTTTACTCGTGCGTACACCTTTGATATGGCGTTGGCACGCAGGTGCCAAGACGGTAGGGTGCGTCTTTGCACCTGCGTGCCAACGCTCGCCGAAATCGGTTTACGAAATCGGTTTCGTTTCGAGTTGTAGTATACTCACCTACAGCGTTTTGCAACCGAGATTTTTAAAAAAATGCCTAAAATGGCTCAGATCGCCGACAATTGGGAAACGGGGTGCGTTATGGCGCAGATGAGAATCAAGGACATTGCCGCCGAGGCGGGCGTGAGCCCGGCCACGGTCTCGCGCTATCTCAACAACCGTCCCGGGCAAATGACCGAGGAAACCCGTGCTCGCATCGCGGCGGTTATCGAGCGCACCGGCTATCGCCCGCGTGCCGCCGCGCGCAATCTGCGCAGCTCGCGTACCAACCTCATCGGTGTGATCCTGGCTGACATCGCCAACCCGTTCTCGAGCGCCATGCTCGAGGGCCTTTCCGCCAGCGCCGCGGCGCGCGGCTGCTCGCTCATGACGGCCATTAGCGGCAACGATCCCGCCAAGGAGGCCGAGTCGCTCACCAGACTTATCGATGCCGGCGTGGACGGTCTGGTCGTCAACACCTGCGGAGGCAATGACGAGGCAATCGCCGCGGCAGCGGGACGCCTGCCCGTAGTGCTGCTCGACCGCAACGTTGCCGACGGCGGTGTCGATCTGGTGACATCTAACAACCGTGAGCTGGTCGCCGGCTTGGTAGACGCCTTGGCCGCCGCTGGCAGCGAGCGCCTGTGCCTGCTCACCGAGGCAAGCGACGACAGCCCCGTGCGTCGCGAGCGTGCCGAGGCCTTTGCCGACGAGCTTTCGCGACGCGACCTTGCGGGCGAGGTCGTCACCTTGGCCGATGGTGGCGCCACGGGCGTCGGTCGCTTGGACGAGACCATCCGCGGCTATGCAGGCAAAAAGCTCGGCCTCATTGCCGTCAACGGCTTGGTCTTCCTGCGTTTGACCGAGGCGCTGGCGCAGCTTGGTCCCTCGCTGCCGGCTGGTCTTAAGATCGCGACATTTGACGATTATCCCTGGAACCACGTGCTCTTTGGCGGTGTGACCACGGCCGCGCAAGACACCCTTACCATCGCCGAGCGCGTGGTCGAGCGCCTGTCCGAGCGCATCGACGTCGTCACCACCACGGTGGGCGAGGCCGCAAAGCTCGCCCCCAAGCGTATCGAGGTCCCCGGCCACATCGAACACCGCGCTTCGACCTCGCGCTAACCATTCGTTCGCAACTGCCTGTTCACACACGTTTTTTGAGCGCTTGATACGCTTTAACCCTGCGGAAACATTTTTCTGCGATAGTATCTGCGATATAGACCAGTCGAAACCCGCCCGAAAGAAAGGGGAGCGACATGAACCAGCAGAACATCGATTACGTACTCCGCTCCGTAGAGCAGCGTGACATCCGCTTTGTGCGTCTGTGGTTTGTCGATATTCTCGGCCGCCTCAAGAACTTTGCCATTAGCCCCGAGGACCTCGAGGTCGCTTTTGAGGAGGGTATTGGCTTTGACGGCTCCGCCATCGAGGGCTTTGCCACGCCCGAGGAAGCCGACATGCTGGCGTTTCCCGATGCTTCGACCTTCCAGATTCTGCCGTGGCGCCCGAGCCACAACGGCGTCGCTCGCGTGTTCTGCGACGTGTGCACTCCCGATCGCAAGCCGTTTGCCGGCGACCCGCGCGATGCCCTGCGCCGCATGTTCCGCAAGGCCGAGAAGGCTGGCTATCTGCTCAACGTGGGCGCCGAGCTGGAGTATTACTACTTCCCCGACGAGCACACCCCCGAACCGCTCGACAACGTGGGCTACTTCGATCTTTCAGTGAGTGACGCCGCCCGCGACCTGCGCCGCAACACGGTCCTCACGCTCGAGAAGATGTCCGTGCCCGTGGAGTACACCTTCCACGCCGCCGGCCGCTCGCAGCACGGCATGAGCCTGCGCCACGCCGAGGCCCTGAGCATGTCCGACGCCATCACCACGGCCAAGCTCATCATTAAGCAGCAGGCCTACGAGAGCGGGTGCCACGCCTCCTTTATGCCCAAGCCGTTGGCAGGCGAGGACGGCAGTGCTATGTTCCTGTGCCAGTCGCTATTCGACCACGACGGCAACAACGTCTTTTGGGGCGAGGACGACGAGAAGTACCATCTCTCCGACATCGCCAAACACTACATGGCCGGTATCCTGGCGCACGCGCGCGAGATCAGCGCCATCACCAACCCCACGGTCAACTCGTACAAGCGCATCACCACGGGCGGCGACTCCGTGCCGCAGTACGCCACGTGGGGCCTGCGCAACCGCGCGAGCATGGTCCGCATCCCGGTCTACAAGCCCGGCAAGCAGCTGTCCACGCGCATCGAGCTGCGCAGTCCCGACCCCATGGCCAATCCGTACCTGGTCAACGCCGTCACGCTGGCGGCTGGTCTGGACGGCATCGAGCGCAAGCTGGAACTCCCGCCCGAGGCCACGGCCGAGACGCTCAAGCTCACCGACCGCCAGATGCTCGAGGCCGGCTACACGCCGCTGCCGCGCTCGCTCAAAGAGGCACTTGACGTGTTTGAGGACTCGCAGTTTATGAAGGATGCCCTCGGCGAGCACATCCACAGCTTCTTCCTCAAAAAGAAGCGTGACGAGTGGCATAAGTTTGAGTCTACGATCACCGAGTGGGAGATCAAGCACTACCTGGCGAACTCCTAATCGCGCTGGCTTGTTCCAGTACGATTGAGCTCATTTCTTTGGAGGCCGATATGTCCGAAAAGAGTGCCCTGTTCATGGCGCGCACGACGCGCTTCCACGAGTTTGCCCGCAGCTTGACGACCACCCTGGGTGTCGAGGTGAGCCTGGCTACTCCCGATTCGCCGACTGCGGCGCACGACTTTGACCTGCTGATCCTCGATTCCGATGGCATCCGCAGCGACCGCATCGATCAGATTGCCAAGTGGCTTGACGATCGCGGCGGCGTCCCCATGTTGGTGATCGTCGACGATGAGGCGCTCGGCACCCTGCGCCTGCCCAATCACGCGCATGCCGACTTTGTGTGCCCCACGGCGACGCCCAACGAGCTCAAGGCTCGCGCGCAGCGCTTGATGGGCGAGGAGGAGACCGTTACCGCCGACGATGTGCTCAACATCGATAACCTCGAGATCAACCTGGCTACCTACCAGGTGACGCTCGATGGCGAGCCCATCGACCTGACGCTGATGGAGTACTCGCTGCTGAGCTTTTTGGCGACGCATCCCAACCGTGCCTACAGCCGCGAGGTACTGCTGCACCGCGTGTGGGGCTTTGAGTACTGTGGCGGTACGCGTACCGTCGACGTGCACATCCGACGCATCCGCTCCAAGGTGGGCCCGCAGATCGCGGCACACATCACCACCGTCCGCGGCGTGGGCTATCTGTTTAAGGACTAGATTTCCACCACGAAGGGGACAGGCACCTTCGTGGTGGTTTTGACGCAGGCGCGGGTTCCTCTCGAATCTGCAGCAGAACTTAAGCCTTCCTAAAAGATTGCGTTCTCATACACGTTCGCCCGCATATTGGGGTACAACTCAACGTGAACAATGATGGCCCGCCACATGTTTGGCGGGCCTTTGGTTATTTGACGAAAGGATCGCAGCTATGAGCGAGAACGATTCCCAGCGTCCCCAGGACGCGGGCAACGCCGGCGAGACCCAGCAGCAGCCGCGTGTGCAGGTGGAGTCGACGCCTGCCGGCAGCAACATTCCCTACGTGCAGGCCTACGACACGCAGACCGGCAAGCCGCTGGGCGGTCAGCAGGTTGTAAACAAGCACACGGTGGTCAAGACCAAGACCAAAAAGCTGCCGATTTTCATTACAGCGCTCGCCGGCTGCGCCTGCGGCGCCCTGTTGGTCATCGCGCTCATTATGAGCGGCACGCTCGATATCGGCGGCGGCAAGAATGCCGTGACGGCGGGTGCTTCGGGTTCGTCGACGCAAAAGATCACGATCGATTCCGAGGACACCACGCTGGCCGAGGCCGTTTCTGCCAAGGCCCTGCCCTCCGTCGTTTCCATCACCGCCACTTCGAGCGGCAGCCAGAATGGCTCGCTTTCGCAGTCTGCTGATGAGTCGGATAGTTCGGGCAGCGTCGGTTCGGGCGTTGTGCTCGATACCGAGGGTCACATCCTCACCAACAACCACGTGGTCGATGGTTACGACCAGTACGTGGTGACCATGGACGACGGCACCACCTACGAGGCGGAGTTCGTGGGCAACGACGCCTCGAGCGACCTGGCCGTCATCAAGCTCAAGGACGCCGACGCCTCCAAGCTCACGCCGATCGAGATTGGTGATTCCTCCAAGCTCAACGTGGGCGAGTGGGTTATGGCGATCGGCTCGCCGTTCGGCAACGAGCAGTCTGTCTCCACCGGTATCGTCTCGGCGCTCTACCGCTCCACGGCCATGAGCTCTACCAGCGGTAACACCATCTATGCCAACATGATTCAGACCGATGCCGCCATCAACCCGGGCAACTCCGGCGGCGCGCTCGTCAACGACAACGGTGAGCTGGTGGGCATCAACTCGCTCATCGAGAGCTACTCGGGCTCCAGCTCGGGCGTGGGTTTTGCCATTCCGGTCAACTACGCCAAGAACATTGCCGACCAGATCATCGACGGCAAGACGCCGGTGCATCCGTACATGGGCGCTACGCTTTCGAGCGTCAATGCACTTAATGCCCGCACCAACAAGTTGAGCACCGATAGCGGCGCGTATGTGGCGAGCGTCGTCGAGGATGGTCCTGCTGCCAAGGCCGGCATTCAGGAGGGCGACGTCATCACCAAGCTGGGCGACGACGAGATCACGAGCGCCGATGGCCTGATCATCGCGCTGCGCAGCCACGAGGTGGGCGAGAAGGTCGAGATCACGCTCATGCGCGGCAAGGAAGAGAAGAAGGTCACCGTCGAGCTGGGCTCCGACGAGGAGTTGCAGAACCAGCAACAGGACGACAGCGCGACCGACACCGGCAACGGCGGTATTACCGACGAGCAGCTGCGCCAGTATCTGGAGGAGCTGCTGTGCCAGCAGGGCCAGTGCCAGGGCCAGGGCTACGGTCAGGGTTACTAACGAGCTGTATCGCACATACCAATGCCAGAGGGGGCTGTTCCGCCAACGCGGGACAGCCCCCTCTTTTCGCGATGATCCCTTGAGGACGGAGGAAAACGGATCACTTGGGGCTGATAAGAGGCCTGGTTCATAATGGTCTGGACAGTTAGTTCAGATACGTATAAATCTAGAGCAGCTTGGGATGCGTTTTGAGCAATTTTTGATTGGGATGGGGCTCGAATGGGTGTTTGGAAGGAAGAGTGGGACGTTTACATGGTCTCGAGGAGCCCAAATTAGTTGAAACAGGGGTGTTCGTGCCTGATTCAGCTCTAGGATTTATACGTATCTGAACTAATTGTCCACCCCAGTCTGGCGGCTGCCGATTCGGTGCGGTTCGAGACCGCTATTCGGCCTCATTGCGACCGGTGGTACTCTAGTATCCGTTTGAAATCGAGCGAAGGAGTGCCGCTATGAAGCAATCGAGCCTGTTTGGTGACGGCGTGGACATCGATACCGAAACGCCAGCGAGCACGGATACCGCTGCACCGATCGATGCCCGTGCCCAGGCGGCAGCGCGTGCGGCCGAGCTGCGCCACGAGCTCGATTACCATGCCTATCGCTACTACATGCTCGACGCGCCCGAGATCACGGACGCCGCCTTTGACAAAATGCTCGTTGAGCTGCAGGAAATCGAGGCGACCTACCCCGACCTGGTGACGCCCGACAGCTATACCCAACGTGTGGGCGGCTACGTGAGCGAGCAGTTTACGCCGGTCACGCATATGGCGCGCATGTATTCCATGGACGATGCCATGGATCTGGACGAGCTCGACGCGTGGCTCCAGCGCACCGAGGATGCGCTCGGTGCTGGCAGCGTCACCTATACCTGCGAGCTTAAGATCGACGGTCTGGGCGTTGCGCTTACCTATCAAAACGGCACCTTCGTGCGCGCGGCCACACGCGGCGATGGCACCACGGGCGAGGACGTGTCGCTCAACGTCCGTACCATCAAGGATGTGCCCATGCACCTGTCCGAGCCGGCGCTCGCCCACATGGGCGCCGACCGCGAGCGTACCATCGAAGTACGCGGCGAGGTCTATATGCCCAAGGGCAGCTTTGTGCGCCTGAACGACGAGGCCGATGCCGAGGGCCGCGACCCCTTCGCCAACCCGCGCAACGCCGCCGCCGGCAGCCTGCGCCAAAAGGACCCCAAGGTCACGGCGCGCCGCGACCTGGCCACCTTTATCTATGCCATCGCCGATACCGACCCGCTGCACGTCCACAGCCAGCGCGAGTTTCTGGACTGGCTGCGCAGCGCCGGCTTTAGCGTCAACCCCAACGTGGCACGTTGCGCCACGCCGGCCGAGGTCCACGAGTTCTGCGCCCAGGCGCTCGAGCACCGCGGTGACCTCGATTACGACATCGACGGCGTGGTCGTAAAGGTCGATAGCTTTCAGCAGCAGCTCGACCTGGGCTTTACCGCCCGCGCGCCGCGCTGGGCCATTGCCTTTAAGTTCCCGCCCGAGGAAAAGCAGACCGTCCTGCGCGAAATTCGCATCCAGGTGGGCCGCACCGGCGTGCTCACGCCGGTCGCCGAGTTCGATCCGGTGACGGTCGCCGGCTCCACCATCGCGCGCGCCACGCTGCATAACATCGACGAGATCCGTCGCAAAAACGTGCGCGAGGGCGATACCATCATCGTGCACAAGGCAGGCGACGTAATCCCGGAGGTCGTGGGCCCGGTGCTCGACAAGCGCCCGGCCGATTCGGTCGACTGGCACATGCCCGAGGTCTGCCCCGTGTGCGGCAGCCCCGTGGTCCACGAGGATGGCGAGGTGGCCTACCGCTGCGTCTCCATCGACTGCCCCGCGCAGCTCAAGGAGCGACTGCTTCACTGGGTGAGCCGCGGCTGCATGGACGTCGACGGCCTAGGCGACGAGATCGTCGACAAGATGATCGCCGCCGGGCTGATCCACGATGTCGCAGACTTCTACCAGCTCACGGTCGACGACATCGCCGGCCTGGACACGGGCCGCACCTATGCCAGCTCCAACAGCAAAAAGGGCGTCAAGAAGGGCGACCCCATTCCGGTAGGCCTCAAGACGGCCGAGAAAATCATCGCCGAGCTCAACAAGTCCAAGAGCCAGCCGCTCGGTCGCGTGCTGTTTGCCCTGGGCATCCGCCATGTGGGCAAGAGTGTGGGTGAGGTCATCGCCGAGCGATTCCTGTCGATCGACAAGCTTATCTTGGCGAGCGAAGAGGACATCGCCGAGTGCGAGGGCATCGGTCCCAAGATTGCGGCGAGCGTCAAGCAGTTCCTGGCCGTGCCCGAAAACCTTGCCGTGCTGGAACGTCTGCGCCAAGCGGGCCTTTCGCTCGAGGTCGACCTGGGCGCCGCGCATGCGCAAGCCGCAGCCGACGCTGGCGTGGCGGGCGAGCTCGCCGACGCACAGCCGCTCGCGGGTCTGACCTTCGTGCTCACCGGCACGCTCGTCAACCGCACCCGCGACGAGGCAGGTGCAGCGCTCAAGGTACTCGGCGCCAAGGTTTCGGGCAGTGTGTCAAAGAAGACGAGCTACCTGGTCGCCGGTTCCAAAGCGGGCTCCAAGCTCACCAAGGCCGAGCAGCTGGGCGTGCCCGTGCTGGACGAGGACGCACTCGAGCAGATTCTGGCTACCGGCGAGGTGCCGGTGGCGTAATGGATATAGAGAATCGCAATTGCTCGCAGGCGGAAGGGCGCACGAGGCACGCCCAAGGGCAGGCAAAAGAGCACCTGATGGCGCGAATTCGCATTGCGGAACGTGAGCGCTCGGCAGATGCGTCTCGTGATGCTTTTGAGGCGTTGACCGAGTTAGAGACGAGGCTCGGTCTAGCCTAGCGATACGGGTACCGTGATCTGCGTCACGTAGGTCGCCGGGTCGTCGCTGATGATGTCGTCGATAAGGGCAATCTCACGCGAGGGGCCGGCGGGTGTCAGGCCGTGCTCGCGCATATAGCCGAGCAGCTGCTCGTAGCGCGGACCCGCTTGCCCGTGCGTGCCGCGAAAGCTAATGGTCAGGCAGCGCGCGGCGGGTCGCACCTCGACATCGCCCAGGTATTCATCGGTGTCATCGAGCAGTAGAAAGACCTCGTCGTAGCCATCAAAGTCGCCGGCGGCCAGGCGTTCGGCGCTAATCCCAACGCCCAAGTTGCCCAGGAAGACAAAGGTCTCGTGCTGGCCCTTCTGCAATTGACGAATCTGCCACTCCAGCGCATAGGCGTCGGTAGGGTTGACGCGTTCGCGCAACACGGCGCAGCGAAGCTCGGGCGCATCGATTGTGCAAATGCTATCGAGCTCGGTGTTCAAGGCATCGTGCAGCAGCGCAAGCCGGTTATCGATCTTACGCGACACGCGCTCCAGCTCGCGGCGCTTGCGCTCGATGAGCTCCTGCTGCTGAGCCAGCTGCCGCTGCATAAGGTTCACATCGCGCGTGGTCACAAACTCGCGGATTTGTGCTAACGGCAAGTTGAGAACGCGCAGGTGGCTGATGGTGTTGAGGGTGGAGAGCTGCCGCGATCCGTAGTAGCGGTACCCACTTGCCGGATCGATGTGCGCCGGGTCCAGCAAGCCCATCTGCTCGTAATGACGTAGCGTCCCCACGCTCAGGTTAAACAGGCGCGCCACCTCGCCAATGCGGAGCAGGCCCTCAGTATGTTCACTTGGCGTGTCGGTCACAGGACCGCTCCTTTCAATGGGGTCGGGGAGGGGCGCCAGGCTCGCGTTGCCCCGCTACGCTGCCAACTTGTCAAAAGCCCCGCGCCGGTTGAGCACGGTAAACGCGATAACACAGATGACTGCCGACAAAATCGATCCGCACGGCGAAGCGATGCCCATGGGAAACAGCGTGTCGGAATAGGCATTCGACAGCAGCCACGCGCCCGGCACGCGAATGAGCGCCACGGCTAGCACGTTGTGCGCAAAGCCGATGTAACTCTTGCCATACGCAGCGAAAAAGCCGCTAAAGCAAATGTGGATGCCGGCAAAAATCGCGTCGAAAATGTAGCTGCGCATATAACCGGTGCCGGCCGCGACTACTGCAGCGTCCTTGGCAAAAAAGCCAATAAACGCCGGAGCCACCAGCCACATCAGCACCGTGATCAGGCAGCCGTACACCACCGAGATCGTCATGGCGTCCTTGAGCACCTGACGTGCGCGGTCGCCCTTGCCCGCGCCGGCGTTTTGCGCCGTGAGTGCGCTGACGGTAGCGCCCATGGAGCTCGGGACAATGAACAAAAAGCTGATCATCTTCTCGACCAGGCCCACGGCGGCGGCGTCGACGAGCCCTCGGTGGTTGGCGATGACGGTGATAAACATAAACGCCACCTGGATGCAGCCGTCCTGCACGGCCACGGGCACGCCGATCTTAAGAATGCTGCCGAGCACCTCGGGCTGGGGGCGCAGGTCGCTGCGCTTAACGTGGATGTTCGTGCGGCGACTCTTGAGCCACACGAGCGCGAGGGCAACGCTGGCCGTCTGGGCGGTTACCGTGCCGAGCGCTGCGCCCACGGGGCCGAGTCCCATGTGGCCGATAAACAGAAAGTCGAGCGCGATATTAATGATGCACGCCACGCCGATCACGTACATAGGCGAGCGCGAATCGCCCAGCCCGCGAAAGATGGCCGAGAGGATGTTGTACGCGGCGATAAAGGGAATGCCGATAAAGCAGATACGCAGGTAGGCGGCGGTTCCTTCGACTGCCTCGGCCGGCGTGCCAATGAGTGCCACGATCTGCGGGCACAGTGCAAGCAGGACAACAGCCAGCACCACCGAGACACCCATAAACAGCGTGATGGTGTTGCCGATGGCGGTCTCGGCGCGATCGAAGCGACGCGAGCCCACGGCGTGGCCGACGATGACCGTCGTTCCCATGGCCAGACCCACGAGCGTCACGGTAATGATATAGAGCGTCTGCGCGCCATTGCCCACGGCGGTGATGCCGGCAGCGCCGCTAAACTGCCCCATCATGTACAGGTCGGCCATGCCGTAGAGCATCTGCAAAAAGTACGAGAGCATATAGGGCAGGGCAAAGACCGCGATGGTCTTGAGGACATTGCCGCGTGTGAGGTCGTGTTCCATGAGCGGGGCTTTCTGGCTGGGTTCGTTTAGCTACCAGTGTAGTGAAAACCCTACAACGATTGTAGAGTCAAGGTTTGTGTTGGCGGCAGGGCGAAAAAAGTCACGCTCCGAGTACGATACTTTGACCCCTCCGTGCCCCTCACCTCGCCTCAAACCATCACAACATTCGACGTTTTTTGCCAAAATCGGGAAAAGCATCGAATGTTGTGATGGTTTTTCTACCACTCGACCGGGTGGAATCGCTTTCTTGCGCACGAAGGTGTGCGAACCCGTGAGCAGGGGAATAAGGTTGGTTATCCGACTCCATTGGAGGGCTCATGGACCTGCCGATTGTCCTGTCCCATAAGACTGCCTGGCTGTACCACAACGTGGCGCGCCCGTCCGAGCCGCTCTCGCGAGCAAGCAGCCTATACGATGAGGACTCGCTTGCTAACGAGGCGGAGCCGACCGCGAGCCTGCCCAAATTGGGACTCGATGCCAAGGGGCTGAGGGCTTCAACGGCAGTTGGGATCGTTACCGACTATCTGGTTTCGCTTGGTATTCCACGAGAAGAGCTCGATCATATCGACACGCTCGTCAACTTCGATTTTGAGCGCTCGACGCCGGCTGGATTCAGGTGCCACGTGTTTGGAGCGCCGGTACCTTCAGACCATCTTATCGAGGTGGCAGAGGGCCTTCTAGTGGTTGATGAGGCCATGTGCTTTGTCCAAGCGGGTTCGTGGATGAGCGAGCCCGAGCAGCTGGAATATGGCTACGAAATCTGCGCTCGATACCATTTGAATCATCTGTCGACAGGCGATTATATCGAGATGGGGCAGAGGTATACCGTTGCCGACTTGATTGCCTATTGCAATGAGAACCGATCTCGTCAGGGGGCCATACGCGCGGCCGCCGTGCTCAAGCGCGTGCACGATGGCGCGCGATCGCCCATGGAGACGGCCACTGCAATCATGGTCGTAGCAAAACGTTCCCAGGGAGGGCTGGGATATGCCAAGATCGAGCTCAACCATCGGGTCGATGTTCCCAACGAGTTCAAGTATCTCGCAAAGGCCGGGTATTTCGAGATCGACGTATATGCGCCTGCGAGCGGTACAGGGATTGAATACAACGGCTCGGACCATCTTGATAAACAGCGCAGCGCGTCGGATGCGGAGCGTATGGCCGTGCTGAGCGCGCTGGGCTTTAGGATGATCGTCCTCACCGGGACTCAGTTTGCCCACCAGCTGCAATTGCACCGGGCGATGAACGCTATCGCGCTCGCTATGGGCCTTAAGTGCGACCGAAGCGAAGCGTTCCAGAAACGTCAAAACGACCTGCGAGAATTCGTGATTCGACACTGGGACGGCGGCCTTTAGGGGCGTTTTGGTCCTTCTACGGGGTGCCGTGGGCAGGCAAGCCATCACAACATTCGACGTTTATCGCCAAAAACGGGAAAAGCATCGAATGTTGTGATGGTTTGTATGCTGAGGATGGGCTTGGGAAGCCGGTTTTGCTCGAAGCGACCTGTCCTGTCGTACGGGTGTCGGCATGATTCTCTCGTGGGGTATTATGTTTTCCGAAGAATAAAACGCCGCGTGAGGGGAGGGCCGCGTGGACGGGCACGTGCAACATGACGGCTTTGGCCGCGACATTAACTACCTGCGCATTGCCGTTACCGACAAGTGCAATTTCCGCTGCATTTACTGCATGCCGGCCGATGGCGTGGCGCCCCGCGCGCATGACGAGCTGCTCAGCGTCGAGGAAATCGCCCGCTTTGTGCGCTTGGTAGCGGGGGAGGGCATTCGCCGCGTGCGCCTGACGGGCGGCGAGCCGCTGGTCAGCCGCCGTATCATCCCGCTCATTCGTGACATCCGCGCGATTCCGCAGATCGAGGACATCTCGCTCACCACCAACGGCGCCCTGCTGCCCGAGCTGGCGCCGCAGCTCAAAGATGCCGGGCTTAACCGCGTCAACATTTCGCTCGACACACTCGACCCTACGCTCTTTGGAAAGATCACGCGTCTGGGCCGACTCGAGCAGACAATGGCCGGCATCGACGCGGCACTGGCTTGGGGCTTTGAGCCCGTTAAGGTCAACTGCGTTGTTGTGCGCCGGCTCAACCAGGATGTGGCGGCCCTCGCGCGGCTCACGCTTGACCGCCCCATCCACCTGCGCTTTATCGAATACATGCCCATCGGCGACGAGCACACGAGCTCGCATTGCGCTGTGGACCCTCACGCGCCCGCGCTCAATCCCGAGCTGTGGGACGCGAGCGACACCGTGCCGAGTGACGAGCTGCGGGCGCGCATCAATGCCGGGGCAGCCGCGGCGGGGCTGGGCGAGCTCGAGCCGCTCGGCATCAACGACGCTCCTGCCGGCGCGGGCCCTGCGCGCTATTGGCACTTTCCTGGCGCGACGGGAACGGTCGGTTTCATTAGCGCCATGTCCAACCATTTTTGTGCGAATTGCAACCGTCTGCGCCTGACGGCCGATGGCAACGTGCGTCCGTGCCTGTTCAGTGATGCCGAGTATTCGGTGCGCGACGCCCTGCGCCGTGGTGATGATATGCAGGTACTTTCGATTTGGCGCGATGCCGTGGCCCACAAACCGCAGGAACACGCGATAATTGAGGGCACGCAACGATTTATGTCCCAAATCGGAGGATGATCATATGGCCAAGAGCAGGTACGCCGATGCCACCAAGGCCGCTCGCAGGGCCGCGATGTCTGCCCACAAAGGCACGGCTGCGGCGAATGCTGGTAACGCCGACGCGTCCGCACAGCCGACTGCCAGTGCTGCCACCGAGCCCGCCCGCGACGCCCGTCGCGACGAGCTGACGCATGTGGACGCCAAGGGCGAGGTGCGCATGGTCGACGTGTCCGACAAGGCCGAGACCCATCGCATCGCCATCGCCGAGGGCACTATCCTCATACATCCCGAGACACAGGCCATGGTGCTGCAGGACCGCGCCAAAAAGGGCGATGTGCTCGCCTGCGCGCGCGTGGCGGGCATCATGGCCATCAAGCGCACGAGCGACATCATCCCCATGTGCCATCCGCTGCTCATTACCAAGAGCAAGTGCGACATTGCGCCCATCGCTCCGGCGGGGACGCCGGCCGAGGACGTGCCCGAGGGCTGGGCGCCGGCGCGCGCGGACGGGCAGGTTGGCTTTCACGTACTGGTTACGGCCGGCGTGACTGGCAAGACGGGTATTGAGATGGAGGCGTTGACCGGCGCGAGTGCCGCGTGTCTGACCATCTATGACATGTGCAAGGCGGTCGATCGCGGCATGGAGATTGTCGACGTGCGCCTGCTGCACAAGGAGGGCGGCCGCTCGGGCGTGTGGGACCGCGCAGAGCGTCAGGCCGCTGCTGTTGAGGCCGTGGCCGCTGACGGTGCCGCGCCCGCAAGCGCACCCGTCGCCGTCGCGCCCGCAGCTCCGACACCGGCCGTCCCCGCGATCGCGTTTATCGGCTACCAAAACTCGGGCAAGACCACACTCGTCGAGAAGGTTATCGCCGAGCTCACCCGCCGCGGCCTGCGCGTGGGCTCGCTCAAGCATCACGGGCACCACGGCTTTGATATCGATGTGCCCGCTAAGGATACGTGGCGCCATCACCAGGCCGGATCCAAGCACGTGGGCCTCATCTGCGCCACGCGCTGGGCGGAGTACGCCGACACGCGCGAGGAGGACGAGATGCCCGCGCGCGAGCTGCTGTCGCGTTACAACGATGTCGACGTGGTGATCATCGAGGGCTACAAGACCGAGGGCTTCGACAACATTGTGGTCGCGCGCTCCGGTGTCGACCGTCTGCGCGGCAAGAGCTCGCTCGACCTGGTCGACGGTCACACGCTGGCCCTTGCCTGCAACGAGGCCCTGGCACGCCAGGCCTTCGACGCCGGCTTTGCGACCCGAGCCATCAACATCAACGACGCCCGAGCCATCTGCGACCTGATTCAAGATCATCTGGCCTAAAACCTGCCAAAATGGGACAGGTTTATTTTGGCAGATTTTATCTGGGCAAACGTCGCTTCCACCACAAAGGGGCCAGGCACCTTTGTGGTGGATTTTGCTTTGCAGTAAAAACCATCACAACATTCGATGAAAATCGCGATTTTGACGAAAAGCGTCGAATGTTGTGATGGTTTGCGTTCCGGCTAGGCCACCCTTCGGGTTCGGCCACCACAGAGGGGCCAGACGCCTTTGTGGCGATCGGATCCCAACGGCCTGCGCCTTGGTATACCATGTACACCATTTCCGACCACATTCAGCACCGCCGCACAACCCAGAAAGGCCCCCATGGACACCACCTTCAGCCACATTAAAGCCGTGTTCTGCGATATCGACGGCACGCTGCTCACGAGCCAGCACACGGTGTCCCCGCGCACCGTGGCGGCGATTCGTGCCCTGCGCGAGCGCGGCGTGCTCTTTGGCCTGTGCACCGGGCGCGACGCCCACGCGACCGAGGCCATGTACGAGCTCTGGGGCATCGAAGGCCTGGTAGACGTGATGGTGGGCTGCGGTGGCGCTGAGGTCATCGACCGCGCGCACGACATCAACGAGCTGAGCTATCCGCTGCCGGGCGAGACCATCGCGCGCATCTGCAGGCACATGGCGGACCTTCCGGCAACGCCCGTCTGCCCCCGAGACGGCGTGTTCTACGTGCCCGAGAGCAACGCGTGCGTCGAGCACCTGTCGCGCGTCGACGGTGTGCCCTACCAGGTGGTCGATTTTGCCGAGTTTTTGCGCGAGCCGCAGCCCAAGGTGATGTTTACCATGGCGCCCGAGGTGATGTCGCAGGTCATCGAGCGCGCGTCGACGTTTGTCGATGACACTGTTAAGGCGGCGGCTCTGCAAACCACGCAGCGGCTCTACGAGTTCATGGATCCGCGCGTGTCCAAGACGCGCGGCCTTGTGCGCGTGGCAGAGCTCAAAGACATGGAGCTCCAGGACATCTGCGTGTTTGGCGATGCCGATAACGACACCTGCATGGTGGCCGACGCCGGCGTGGGCGTTGCCATGGCAAATGGCAGCGACGCCACCCGTGCCGCCGCCGATTTTGTAACCGCGAGCAACGACGAAGACGGCATCGCGATCTTTATCGAGGAGCATCTGCTGTAGCGCTGGGGGAGAACCACTGCAAAAGGGGACAGGCTCTTTTGCAGTGGCCTCAGGCGATTTGGGCGAATTGATACCAAAAATCTGTGTGAAAATTCAAATATTGTTGTCTGAACATCATGCTTCTAACCACCGATGGGTTTAAGATATTCTCATCAATTTGGTAGGATATTCATCCCGGTTAATGATCTACCGTTCATGGTCGTTTTCGACTGTTCACAGGATGTTTACTCTTGAGCAAAATGTTGTGCAAATTAATCTAATGCCATTAAAAAATGATTGGCAACTAAATTACCAGTAGAAACAAAAATTAAATAGCGAATAAACGAAGGTAAATCTGAGAAAATGTCAAGAGAATTGAGAATTCGCTACAAAATTGTCGGTTTTGTTGCTCAGATGTTCAAACAATCGTTACAATATGGATTACTAAACGTGCGCAATTACAGGTTGCGCAGATACGTTTGATAGTGAAAGAGCAAGATCGCGGTCTCTTGGGGAGGAGACATCGATGAAAGCGAATTCAGACAAATCTAAGCAGAGTAATAAAGTGACGCGCCGTGTACTGGCAGGCGTTTTGTGCGGAGCCTCCGTGTTGAGCCTGGTACTGTCGCTCGTCATGCCTCCGATCTCGCAGGCCATTGCCAACGATGCCCAGACGGTTCCTACCGAGGAGGCCGGTGCAGACGAGAACGCTTTGGGCGAGGACGCCGGCGCAGGCAATTCCACGGGTAAAGACGCAAAAAATCAGAATAGTGACGACGCTGAGGGTGGCGAGGGAGAAGACGCTGCTGTGGCGGATTCGGCTGCCGATGGCGCGGAAGCCGAGAGCGCTGCGCAGCCCGCGGATGATGGTGCTGACGACGAGAACTCAATCGCGCTTGCTGACGTGAACACCAACGGTGATATCGAGCTACAGGGTGATGTTACTGACAGGTTTACCACCGGCGGAAGCTATTGCCTGACAAGTGACGCTTGGTCGACCAAGCCAATCAAAATCGAAAAAGACACTAAGATTAACCTTGCGGGTCATAAGCTTTATTACCGCGTTGGTAATAACGACACGTTCATTACGGTAGCGAGCGGTGCGCTTACCATTGAGGATTCTGCAAAGCCAAGTGATAAAACTTCTACTGATAATGAAAATAATCCTGGCCGGGCTGCAGCCATGACATGGGATACCAACAACAACGGCACTCTTACTTACTATGTAACAACAAGCATGCCTAGCGAAGGCGGATTTGGCACCACCGAGACTACAACTAAGCATGTCGTCAGCGGTTTCGGCGCAATCGTTGCTGCATCCGACAGTGGTTCGGTCAAACAGGTCATTTCCGTTCAGGGAGGGAGCACGCTCAACCTTACGGGTGGCATGATCACAACGCCTCGTACCCTGGGCAACAGCGGTCACGTTATTCTCTCTCAGGGCGCTGTCAATATTTCTGGTGGTTACGTCACCAACGGCAACGACGGTGGTTGGGGCGGTGGCCTATGTGTGACGGGTGCAAATGCCAAGCTCAACATGACCAACGGTGTAATCGCGGCAAACAAGGCAGCCTCTGGCGGCGGCATCTATGCTGACCAGGGTGCCACGTTGAATCTCTCCGGTGGTGTTATCTCTGGCAACGCTACGTATGGAAATACCATCAACAATGGTGACGACACCAACGCCGGTGGCTACGGTGGCGGTGTTTATACCAAGGGCGCAAACGTTACCATTAGCGGCTCTGCCTGTATAACAAACAACCGAGTCAACGATCGCGTCACTGATAACCTTTACAACAATGGCGTGCTCGGTGGCGGCGGCATTGCATGCACACACGGCGGCACACTAACTATGACGGATGGCTCCGTTACTGCCAATTACTCCCATGAGGCCGGCGGCGGAATCTACGCTGGCTTTTGGAACCAGTGGATTAAGTTCAAAATGACGGGCGGCATTATTGCAGGCAATATGTCCGAAAATGCCGAGGGCGGTGGTCTCCGTATTTCCACCGGTACTACCGGCGATATTGGGACTGAGCCGGGCACGTCCAACAAGATTTACATCACCAACAACAAGACCATGACGGGCAGCACTAACGGTCGCGGGGGCGACTGGGGCGGCGGTGGCATCTTTATCCAGCAGGGCGGCAAGCTCAATATCGTAAAGACGCTGATCACTCAAAATGATGCCGGCGGCTGGGGTGGTGGCATCGGTGCCTGCCCCACGGGAGAGACGATTGTCTCGCACTCAAATGGTGCCGCAATCTACAACAATACGGATCATGGTTGTGATGATCACATGTCTGCCGGAGGTAATGGCAAGAACGAGGACAGCGATTCTAACTACATTACCTCAACCTTCAAAGAAGCCGGTCACCAGGATTTCTTCCTGGTGCGCAAGAATGACAGCAATAAGACGGTTGCAGTTGTGCTCGGCAAGATGCTCGGCGGCGGCTCAGCTGGCTGGCAGGGCACTTGCGATAATGCGAAGATAACCATCGATGCCAACGGCGGTGCCGAGGCCAAGTATATGTTCGGTTTGGAGGCCCATCCGACTGATGATGCCATAGCAAATGCGCAAGCGGCAGCTACGACCGTCATCAGCGGCAACTACTCGTACACCCATGGCGGCGGCATTATGACCAACGGCGACCTCACCGTCGGCGAAGTCAATGATCTGAGCGTTTATCCGAGCATGAAGCTCAATGCCACTAAGGTGCTTAAAAATGAAAAGGGAATCTCGCAAAGCCTTAGCGGACACAATTACAAATTTAAGCTGCTCCGCAAGGATGGTACCACTGAGCCTTCTTGGAAAGAGGACGGCACATTAGATATGGGCAATTGCAGTGTTGCGGGCGAGGCGACTGTTGACCAAACAAGCGGCGAAATCACCTTCAACTCTGGCAAGGACTATTCTTCGGGACAATACGTTTTCTATCTCGTTGAGGAACCCATCAGCGGCGATAACGAATTGGACACTAAATTCGATAAGACCATTTACAAAATCGTGGTAAAAGTTGGGGACAGGCCATCCGAAACTAAATATCTCATGTCGTATCCTATTAATTATTACAAGGTAGAAGGAGTAACTGTCTATAAAAAGTCCGAGGGGGCTAAGGACTTCGAACAGCTTAACGGAGGCTATTCCGTTAAGTACCTATCAGATAATACGATGGCTTCGGTTAATATTGGCTACGGTGATAACCCGACCTTTACCAACAAAATTGAGCCCTATAACTCTCTTGGTTCCTGGACGCCTGCAGCGACCAAGGTCGTTAAGGGTGGCGAGATGAAGAAGTTCACGCTCGAATTTGCGGATAACGAAAAATTCGAGAACGCTGAGAAGCGTACGACTGATGCCAAGATGGCTACGACCGCTGCTGACGGCGACAAGCTCCAGATGCTTGAGTTCTCACAGATTGAGTACACACTTGACAAATTGAAGCAGAGTGATTCTGCTGATCCGGGTCGTCTCGCTGGCAAAGACTTCCAGTACTACGTGCGTGAGAGTACAGAGGTTCAGTGGTTCTCGCACTATACGTACGACAAGTCGGTCTATCGATTTGATGTCAAGATGAAGGACAATGGAGAAGGTAAAATCGAACCCGAGATAGTGACCTTTACCAAAATCAAGGACGCTCACGGTGATCCTATCGCCGACCCGAAGCCCATTAACTTTGACAGTACCAAGCCCAAGTCCACCCCCACCTTCACCAACACCTACTCCACCTCTTTGCCCCTTTCTGGTATGTCGGGCGTCACTCTGACGTACCTTGCCGGCGCGGCGGTGCTTTGCGCTGCTGCGGCTTGGATGCACATTCGTCGCAAGGCGAATGCGAAGGGAGGCGAGCGTCGTGAATAAGAAAGTTTGCTCCTTCCCGATCTTGTTTGCGCTGCTTGCTCTCCTGATCGGCACCTGCGCGGTTGTGTTCCCCGCATCCGCGCAGGCCGCGCCGACCGCGACCGGTTCCATCACGGTGAGCGGTACCGTGGCGAGCAGCTACGACGCCTACCAGATCTTTAGCGCCAACGTCGTCGACGGCGACAGCGACGCCAAGGTCGCCACCGACCTCGCTTGGGCAAGCGACGCCGTGCGCGACGCCGTCCTGCCCGTGCTGCGCAGCGCCGGCATGCCCAAATCCCAGACCACCGCGCGGGAAGCTGCCGAGTGGCTCAACACCGATTCCCACCTTACGAGCGCGCTGAGCGCACGGCTCGCTCGTTCCCTCCAGAGCTCTGGCGCCGTGCCCGTGGCCCTCAATGCGGGCACGGCGGCCGAGCTGCCCTGCGGCTACTGGCTCATCGTCGCCGACGACGACGCCATCGCCCAGAACGAGGCCGGCACCGCGCCGATCATGGCCCTGGTGGGCGGCAGCGCCGTCACCGTCAAGCCCAAGGCGGCGACCCCCAAGGTCGCCAAGCACGTGCTGGAGGACTGCGCCGCCGCATGGCAGAAGGCCGCCGACGCCACGGTCACCGACGACCTGTACTGGCGCCTCTCTGCCACGGTCCCGGCGGGTCTTACCGCCTACGACACCTATACGGTGCGGTTCGTCGACACCATGAGCGCGGGGCTCGACCCCTCCAAGGTCGCCGCGAGCATGCGCGTGTACGTGGCGGCGGGCGCGGACGGCGACTTCGACGCCGTCTCGGCCGGCAAGGACGGGCGCGTCGGCACCGAGCCCGCGAAGGGCTGGACCGACATCACGACCCAGTGCGCCACCAAGGTAGCGGCCGACGGCAAGACCTTCACCGTGCGCACCGGCGACCTCATCGCCGCGCTCGGCGGGGCCGACGCCTTTACCGCGGGCGCCCGCGTGGTCGCCGTGTACAATGCGCCGCTCAACAGCGCATGCAACCACGGCATCGCGAAGGGCAACCCCAACGAGGTCTACCTGCGCTACCCGCGCTCTCCCTTTGCCGATCAGTCCGGCGACGCCGGCTTTACCCGCACGCCGAGCGACGATGCGTGCGCCTACACCTGGGATCTCGCACTTACCAAGCGTGGCAGCGACGGCGACAAGCCGCTTGCCGGGGCGGTCCTGAGCATTGCCGACGACCGCGGTCGCACACTGGCGGCCGACGGCACGTGGGATGCAGAGGGCAAGGCCACCGTTACCACGGGTGAGGACGGCCGCGTGACCGTCTCGGGCGTGGACTCGGGCAAGCTGGAGGTCCGCGAGCTCAAGGCGCCCAAGGGCTACACCGCCTTTGAGGGCACGCGTTCCGTGACGGTCAAGGCCGAGGGCCTGGACGTCGACCAGGTGGCCGCCGCCAAGCCCAAGCTCACCATCACGGCCGAGTCGCCCCTGCGCGCCGACAGCGCGGACGGGTCGACGGGCAGCCTGGAGGCGTCGATCATCAACACGCCCACCGGCACACCCCCTAGCATTACCACCGGAGGCTTTATGCCCTTGACTGGTGATATGGCAATGTACGCCGTGGTCGCCGCAGCGGTCGCCGGAGCTGCACTGATCGTGGTCGCGCTCCTGATCAAGCGGGGAGGTGGCAGCCATAAAGAGTAGCTGGCAGCCCCACCGAGAGCGGGGCGAGACGTAGCGAAACAGATGCTAAGACACAGACAGATGATGACCGATCGAATGAGAACCAACCGGAAAACGGAGGAAAAGAAGATGAGCATGAACAAGAACATCGCACGCCTGGCAGTAACCGCCGGCCTCACAGCGGCGTTGAGCTTCGGCGGCGTCATGGCCCCGGTGACCATGGCGTTTGCTGATGATCCGGTGACGGCTCCGGCAAATGGCATCATCATCGAGCAGAGCGAGAACAACAAGGGCACCGCTAAGACGCGTTTCGTTCCGTACCAAATCTTCAAGGCAAAAGTTCACGACGGCGAAAATGGTAAAGTCACATCTGATGTTGATTGGGCTGATACCATAACGCAAACCACCAAGGACCAGATTATTGCTGATATCCGTAGCGATGCTAGTAATGGTAAGAAGCTTTCCGAAACTCCTTCTGCTCAGGACGTTGCTGATTGGTTGGGCACCTATGTGTCCGAAAGCGGCAGGGAACTCGTTGTTAAGAACGGAGACTTGCTTAATAAAATAGCCGCCATTGTAAAGAAAAATGAGCAGCCGTCAGGTACGGCGTTCAATGCTGGTGATTCTTTTACGCCTGAGAGCGCTGGCTACTATCTCTTCCTGACAGATGATAACTCCGTCGGTACGAATAAAGACTATTCCAACAAGAAACAGACGGGCACCTCGCCGATTTTCGCCGTCGTAGGTGGTACTGGAGTAACCGTGACCGAGAAGACTGGCATTCCCACGGTTACGAAGAAGGTCAAGAATGACAAGCTCCACAGCGACTGGGCTGACAAGGGCGACTCCCAGATGGATCAGCCCGTGTACTACCAGCTGACCGGTACTGTGGCTGCGAACATCGATACGTTCAACACCTACTACTATGAGTTCCACGACGAGCTCTCCGCGGGTCTGACCGCGGATGAGAATTCTATTACCGTTAAGATTGATGACGAAACCGTGACGGCGGTCAACAACTACACCGCGAGTGTCACGAATACTACGGACGAGTCCGGGGCTGTAACTGGGCAGGTGCTGACTGTTTCCTTTACGGATCTTAAGGCTGCTGCTCGGTCCGTGGGCAAGACGCTTACCAAGGATTCCCATGTCGTCGTCACCTACACCGCCAAGCTTGACCACGAGAAGGCGAAGAATGTCGTGGTTGGCGGCGAGGGTAATCCCAACAGCGTCAAGCTCATCTACTTCAACAATCCCATGAGCAACGGCAAGGGCGAGTCCGTGCCCGATACCGTCCGTGACTACACTTACGCGCTCAAGCTCGTTAAGGAGGACTCTGCTAACGAGGCCACCAAGCTCGAGGGCGTAAAGTTCACCATCCAGGCCACGGGTGCCGACGAGGGCGCTGGCACTCAGTATGTCCAGGAGAACGGTTCCCTCGGCAAAGATCCCTGGAATTTCACGACCGATGGAAACGGCGAGATTAATATCAAGGGCCTTGATGCTGGTACCTACACGGTCAAGGAGACCGACACCCTTGGAGGCTACAACACGCTGGGCGCCTTCACCTTCACCATTAAAGCCGATGGCCTTAATCAAGACGAGGGAAATAATACCCTGACGGTTACTGCGTCCAAGGAAGGCCCCGAACTTGTCGTTGCTCCGACCTTTGATCAGGGCACCGTCACCCTCACCGTCAAGAACAAGAAGGGCTCCAACCTCCCGCTCACCGGTCTTAACGGCGTGACCTTCACTTGGATCGCTGGTGGCGCGGTGCTGTGCATCGGCGTGGCTCACCTCATCCGCAGCCGTAAGCAGGCTGAGGAGTCCGAGCAGGAGTAACGCTCACTCACCCATCCCTTTGGCAGGTGGGATGTGATGGCCATGAGACTTGCGGACACTTTTCTCGTCCATCGACGTTCTTGCTTTGCCATTCTCTTTTCGGGGCAGACTCCGCACTGGAGTCTGCCCCGTTCTTTTTGGGATAACGCAGCCAGGCTCCATTGCCCGATGTATCAAGCGTATGAATATCGAACAGATGTTTGCAAATATTGCGTTTACCAGCTGTAAGTGCGAGTGCTCGCAGTAAAATACCCTTGCGACGCATCCCGTGCGCGGGCGGCCGACGACTCGATCGGAGGTCCCCAAATGCTGAAATTCCTTAACGCGCTCGCCGCCCTCGCGACGGTGGGCACGTTCGTCATCGCGTTTCTTGACTCGTATGAAGTTCGGTTTAAGGTCCGTAGGCGCACGCGCGGTGCGGACGGTGGACGGCATTTGCGTCGAAAGCGCAAATAAGAATGCCCGGGGGTCGGATCCCGGGCATTTAACAAAAGCTGAAAACTAGGCCGCCCGCGCTCTCGTACACTTACGCGGGGTGCGTCGTTTTCTATTGACATTGTATCCCGAATTGCTCAGCCGATTCGGGACATTTTGAAAACTCAAATGCGGGCCCATACTCGCACTGCGCAATGCTGCTAGGCTGCGTTGTCCGGCGTGGAAGCTCGCTAATCGGCTATTATTTGTTTAGACAACTTGAGTTGTAGAGGAGTGACCGGCGATGGTGCAGGGCGCCAAACATATGAAGAGCAATAACGCCGCGGCCAACGGTGGCTCAAGCCCTCAGCCCAAACCTCAACCAAAGTCCAAACGCCGTCGCAAGCGACTGCCGCGCTGGGCCGATCGGCTCATCACCATCGTTATCATCCTTATTGGCGTGGGCCTTATGACCTGGCCGTGGATCTTGGACCGGCTCGAGGCCTCGGGCGTGTTCAATCAGATCAGCACGGTGTCCAGCACCGTGGACGCGCTGTCTGCCGAAGAGCGCGAGCGCATTCTGCTTCAGGCGCGCTCCTTTAACGAGCAGCTGGCGGGCGAGGCCACCGAGCTTCCCGCCGACCAGATCGAGCCCTATGCCCAGCAGCTCATCTTTGACCGCGACCCCATGATGAGCTGGGTCGAGATCCCCTCCATCGACGTGAGCATGCCCATCTACCACGGCACGAGCGAGGAAGTCCTCATGGCGGGCGTCGGCCACCTGGAGGGCACGAGCCTGCCGGTTGGCGGCACCTCGACGCATTGCGTGCTCACCGCGCACTCGGGCATGCGCAACCTGAGCATGTTCGACGACATTCACTCGCTGGAGCCCGGCGACCTGGTGCTGCTGCACACCATGAACAAGACGCTCGCCTACAAGATGGTGGACTCCGAGGTGGTGCTGCCCGAGGAGATGGAGTCGCTGACCATCGAGCCCGGCGCCGACAAGGTGACGCTCGTCACCTGCACGCCCTACGGCGTGAACGACCATCGCCTGCTGGTGCATTGCGTGCGCACCAAGTACAACAAGAAGGACGTCGACAAGCAAAAGTCGCTGGCCGGCCGCCACTGGGGCAAGCGCGAGTTTGCCGTGCTTATTGTAGTCGTGGCCATTGTGCTGTTGCTGCTGGACATCGTGATCCACGCGGTCCGCAAGCGCCGCAAGGCCAAGGCCTCGGCATAAGACATTCTTCAGAACCACCACAAAGAGAACCACCACAAAGGGGACAGGCACCTTTGTGGTGGTCGGGACTTCCAAACCATCACAACATTCGATGAAAATCGCGATTTTGACGAAAAGCGTCGAATGTTGTGATGGTTTTCGCTGTGGGCGGGACGGTTTTCGCTGTGGGCGGTGCGGTTTCGCTGCAGAACCGCCAGCCCGCCGCCTGCCAGCCCGCCGCTCTCGTTACGTTTTCGCTGCATTTGGGTAAAGCGCCTGCTCCAAGCCGGCGCCGCCCTGTATACTAGAGCGGTTTATCTGTTATGCGGAAGGGAGCGCCTATGGCACTCAGCGAGAAAGACGTGCACGGCATCGCCGAGTACGCAAAGATCGCACTGACCGATGACGAGCTCGCCCAGATGACGTCCTACATGAACGACGCCGTCCAGATGCTCGAGCCCGTCCTGCAATATGACTTGCCCGACGTGGAGCCCACGTTCCATCCCATCGGAAGCCTGTCCAACGTGATGGGCGATGACCTGCGCGAGCCCGAGCGCGATCTGCCGCTCGACGTTGCGCTCGAAAACGCCGGCAGCGCGCGCGACCGCTACTTCCGCGTGCCGTCCATTTTGGGAGAGGGGGAGAGCGAGTAATGGCGCTAAGCTTCGATTCCCTTACCGCCGCCCAGATTGCCGTAGGCGTTGCCGCCGGCGACTTTACCGCTACCGAGGTGGCCCAGGCCTCCCTTGCCGCCATCGAGGCGCGCGAGGGCGGGGTCCAGGCATTCCTGCAGGTGGCGCCCGAGCTTGCGCTCGAGGCCGCTGCGCGCGTGGATGCCGACCGTGCCGCAGGCAAGCCGCTGCCCCCGCTCGCGGGCGTGCCGCTGGCTATCAAGGACAACATGAACCTCGTGGGCACGCGCACCACCTGTGCTTCCCGCATGCTCGAGAACTACCAGAGCGTCTACACCGCTACTTGCGTCCAGCGCATGCTCGATGCTGGCTGCCTGCCCATGGGCAAGGCCAACATGGACGAGTTTGCCTTTGGCAGCTCCACCGAGAGCTCGGCCTTCCATCGCACCAACAACCCCTGGGATACCGAGCGCGTGCCCGGCGGCTCCTCGGGTGGCTCCGCTGCTGCCGTCGCCGCGGGCGAGGTCGCGCTCTCGCTGGGCTCGGACACCGGCGGCTCCATTCGCCAGCCGGCGTCGCTGTGCGGCGTGGTGGGCTTTAAGCCCACGTATGGCGCCGTGAGCCGTTACGGCGTGGTTGCCTTTGGCTCGTCGCTCGACCAGGTGGGACCCTTTGGCCGCACGGTCGAGGATGTCGCGCTGGCCATGAATGCGCTTACCGGCGCGGGCCACGATCCGTACGACTGCACCAGCCAGGATTGCGCCGTCGATTTTACCGAGCATCTCAACGACAGCATCGAGGGCAAGCGCGTGGGCATTATCCCTGCGTTTATGGAGGCCGAGGGCCTGACGCCCGAGGTCAAGGCCGCTGTTCAGCGCGCCGCCCAGGAGTTGCAGAACCAGGGTGCCGAGTTGGTCGAGGTCGACCTGCCACACCTGGACGCCGCCATCGCCGCCTACTACGTCATCGGCCCGGCCGAGGCGTTCTCCAACCTGGCCCGCTTCGACGGCATTCGCTACGGCTATCAGGAGGAGGGCTGCGCCAACCTGTCCGACCAGAGCTCGCTTTCGCGCGCCCACGGCTTTGGCGCCGAGGCCAAGCGCCGTCAGATGCTCGGCGCCTACCTGCTGAGCTCGGGCGTGTACGACAAGTACTACTACGCTGCGCAAAAGGCCCGCACGCTCATCACGCAGGACTACGATGCCGCGTATGCCAAGGTGGACACCATCCTCATGCCCGCCTCGCCGCGCACGGCCTTTAAGTTTGGCGAGATCAGCGACCCCACGCAGATGTACCTTTCCGACCTGTACACCATTTCGCTTAACATCTGCGGCAACGGTGGCATCTCGGTGCCGCTGGGCCTGGGCGAGGATACTCAGCTGCCCGTTTCTGCCCAGCTGGTTGGTCCGGCGTTTAAGGACCGTCAGCTGCTCACGTTTGCCCGCGCCCTGGAGCGCGGCTTTGCCGATGCCGCCACGGGTGCGCCCGCGCTTTCCGTCGCGCCCGATTTTGCCGGGAAGGGAGGCGAGCTGTAATGAAGGAGCTTTCCGAGGTCCTGCAGGATTGGGAGGCCGTGATCGGCCTGGAGATCCATACCGAGCTCACCGCACTCGACACCAAGATGTTCTGCAACTGCAAGCTCAGCCACGATGACGAGCCCAACGCCAACGTGTGCCCGGTGTGCCTGGGCCTGCCCGGCGCCCTGCCGGTGCCCAACAAACGCGCTATCGAGAGCATCGTCAAGGCCGGTCTCGCCACCAACTGCGAGATCCAGCGCCACTCGATGTTCTACCGCAAGCACTACTTCTATCCCGACATGGCCAAGAACTTCCAGACCACGCAGGGTCCGGTCGCCTTTGCCATGTACGGCCACCTGGACCTGGACGTGACCGGTCGCGGTGCCGCCGAGCGCCCCGACTGCGCGTTTGGCGAGGCCGAGGCCCAGAGTCTGGCGAGCGCTTCGGCCAACGCCGAGGGCCTGTCTACGTCCATGACGTCGACCATGCGCGAGGGCAACCAGCGTGCCGGCCACCTGGCCAGCTACGACGCGTCCAGCCTGCAGATGCCCGAGCGTCGCGAGGACGGTTCCTACACGGTGCCCATCCGCATCCTGCGCATCCACATGGAGGAGGACGCTGCCAAGATGGTGCACGTGGGTGGTGCCGAGGGCCGCATTACCGCCGCGGCCGAGTCGCTCGTCGACTACAACCGCTGCGGTACGCCGCTGATTGAGCTCGTCACCGAGCCCGACCTGCGTACGCCCGAGGAGGCTCGCCTGTTTATGGAGAAGCTCCGCCGCATCTTTGTGACGCTGGGCATTTCGGACTGCTCCATGGAGAAGGGCTCCATGCGCTGCGATGGCAACGTGTCGCTGCGCCGCCGCGGCGAGACCAAGCTGGGCACCAAGACCGAGCTCAAGAACCTCAACTCGTTTAAGAGCCTGCACGACGGCCTTGCCTACGAGATTTGCCGCCAGGCCGAGGTGCTCGAGGAGGGCGGCATCATCTATCAGGAGACCCGCCACTGGGAGCCTAGTCGCAAGCGTACCGTGGTTATGCGTGTGAAGGAGACGGCCGACGACTATCGCCTGTTCCCCGATCCCGACCTGGCGCCGTTCGATCTGGACGATGAGTTCATCGACCGCTGCCGTGGCGAGATTCCCGAGCTGCCCGATGCCAAGCGCGCCCGTTTTGAGGCCGACTTTGGCATTAAGGCGGCCGACGCCGAGCAGATTGCCGGCGACCCCGAGTTTGCCGACTTCTTTGAGGCCGCCGCTGCCGGTATGGCCGGCAAGGAGGCTCAGACGGTCGCGAACTTGCTGGTCAACGAGATGATCGCCTACCTTAAGGGCGCAGGCGTCTCGCTGACCGAGTCCGGTATTGCACCTGCCCAGGTGGCAGCCCTTGCCAAGTTGCTGGCGACCGATGCCATCAGCTCCAACCAAGCGCACGAGGTCTTTGAGGCCATGGCTCAGACCGGCGACGACCCCAACAAGATCGTCGACGAGCGCGGTATGCGTCAGGTGAGCGATGCCGGCGCGCTGCAGCCGATCGTGGACGAGGTGCTGGCGAACTGTGCCGATCAGGCGCAGCAGTATCGCGACGGCAACCAGAAGGTCATCGGCTTTTTGGTGGGCCAGTGCATGAAAGCAAGCCGCGGCAAGGGCAACCCGAAGCTCTTCAACGAGTTGCTGAGAACGTCGCTCTCGTAAGCGGGAACCGAGGGGCCGGGCGCAGGGCCTTGCCTCTCAATTTCGGACAGTCCTGACTCACGGCGGAGGCGCCACTGGCGCCTCCTGTTCGTGCGGAACTCATTGAGAGGCAAGGCCCTGCGCCCGGCCCCTCGGTTCCGTGACGACTCGGCCGTTCGGGTCAGGTAGGGCTGAATGGAATAGAGTGAATGAGGGCGCTATTGGCGCCCTCATTTTTTGTGGATGTGGCGCAGGGACGGTCCCTTTGGTCACATCGCGCCTCAAGATTTCCAAAAAGTTAACCTTTGTTGACCTTAATAGTTAGATAAACTAAACTCTTTTCCAAAAGTGTGCTCGAGCAAACTTGTTTACTCGAGTGCTGAGGCACCGTGCCGCGTCCAATGCGGCAAAAGGGAGAAGCAACATGAAGAAGTCGACGTTCAATACCCTGCTTGTCGGTGGCGGTTTTCTGCTTGGCACGGCCGGCATCAAGCTGCTTACCAGCGCTCCGGTAAAGAATGCCTGCGTGCAGGGTATCGCGTGCGGCATGCGCATCAAGAATGGCTACCAGGACATGGTCGAGCAGGCCAAGGCTAATGTCGACGACATGGTTGCCGAGGCGGCCTACATCACCCAGAGCGAGGCCGCTGCGGACAAGGCAGCCGAGTAGCACTCCCAGGCACAAACTATGAGATTCTCGATTATCAGCGACATCCCCGGCAGGACCCGCCTCCAGTTGGCGGGTCCTGTGCCAGAGAGCGATCTCGATGCGCTTCTAAAGCTCAGTGGCGAAATCGATGGCGTGCGCAAGGTGCGCGTCTACGGCCGCATCGGCCAGATGGCGCTCGAATATGACGAGCAGCGTCGTGCAGGCGTGCTCGATGCTCTGGGCGCACTCGACGCCCAGGCCATTGCCGACGCAAAGACGGGTTACGTGATGCAGCTTGAGCCACGCAAGCACAAGCTCGTTATGGATCTTGCCACACTCATCGGCGCCCACTATGCGCGCCGATGGTTTTTGCCCACGCCCCTGCGTACGGTGTTTGTCGTAGCCGGTTACATGACCTTTTTGCGCGCCGCCCTCCGTGAGCTCGCGCAGCCGCGCCTGACCGTTCCCGTGCTTGACGCGTCGGCCATCGGCATTTCGTTCGTCAAACGTGATGTCGACACCGCGGGCCAGACAATGTTCCTGCTCAACGTGGGCGAATTGCTCGAGGACTACACCCGCGCCATGAGCGAAAACGAGCTCATCAACTCGCTGCTCGATGTGCCCGACAAGGCGCAAAAGGTCGTCGGCGACACCGAGGTAAGCGTTGCCGCGACCGAGCTTGAGCCCGGTGACTTGGTGGCCGTGCGCACCGGCATGTCCATCTGCATCGACGGCGTGGTCGAGCAGGGAAGCGCCATGGTCAACCAGGCGACCCTGACCGGCGAGCCGCTTGCCGTCGAGCGCAGCGCAGGCGACGACGTGTTCGCCGGAACCGTCGTGGAAGACGGCAGCATCTTGGTGCGCGTGCGCGCCAACACGGCGCAGACCAAGCTGCGCTCGATCGTCTCGCTCGTGCAGACGGCCGACTCGCTCAAGTCCGAGGGTCAGTCGCACATGGAGGACCTCGCCAACAAGATCGTCCCGTGGAACTTCCTGCTCGCGGGCCTGGTTGCGCTCACCACGCGCAGTCTCATCAAGACCTCCGCGGCACTGATGGTCGACTACTCGTGCGCGCTCAAGCTCACGGGTTCCGTCGCCGTCATGACTGCCATGAGCGATGCTGCCAAGATGGGCGTCATGGTCAAGGGCGCGAAGTACTTTGAGTCGTTTGCCAAGGCCGACACCATTGTGTTTGATAAGACCGGCACGCTTACCGAGGCGCAGCCGCGCCTAGCTTGCGTGCTGACGACCGATGGCTGGAGCGAGGACGAGATCCTGCGCCTTTCCGCTTGTTTGGAGGAACATTTTCCGCATCCGGTGGCGCGTGCTGTGGTCAATGCTGCACGCGAGCGTGGACTCGAGCACCGCGAGCGCCACGCCGCCGTCGAGTACATCGTGGCACACGGCATCGCTTCGTCCATCGAAGGGCGTCGCGCCATCATCGGTTCCGCGCATTTTGTATTTGAGGACGAGGGCGCACAGCTCGAATCCGACATCAAGGAGCGCATCGAGTCCCGGATGCAGGGCCTGTCGCCGCTCTACCTGGCGATCGACGGCACTGTTGTGGGCGTGCTCGGTATCGAGGATCCGCTCAAGCCCGGGGTCCGCGAGGCCATCGCCGACCTGCATGCGCTGGGCGTCAAACATGTCGTTATGCTCACGGGCGATTCGGAGCGCACGGCCGAGCGCATTGCGCGCGAGGCGGGTGTCGACGAGTTTAAGGCCGAACTGCTGCCCGAGGACAAGTACGCCTATGTGGAGCGCATTAAGCGCGAGGGGCGCCACGTTGCCATGGTGGGCGACGGCGTCAACGATTCGCCGGCGCTCGGTTTGGCCGACGTGGGGCTGGCCATGGGCGGCGGAAGCGACATCGCCAAGGAGGTCGCCGATATCATCCTGACCGATACGGATCTGGCCGCAATCGTGCGCCTGCGCCGCATGAGCCAGGGCCTCATTGATCGCCTGACGAGCTCCTACTCTAAGGTGATGCTCACCAACTCAGCGCTCCTGGCGCTGGGCATTACCGGCGCGATTACCCCACAGACGTCGTCGCTGCTGCACAATGGTTCGACGATTGCCTACAGCCTGAGCAACGCGAAGGCATATCTGCGCTAGCAGACGTGTTCGCCCACGTTATCTGGCCTGCGCCCAGACGGCATCGGTGTCGTCTGGGCGCAGGCCTTTTGCATTTGACCATTTGCTAGCTTCTCTATATAGTGTTGCTAGCGGTGCTAGCATTTGAAGGGAGTGGGATCAACGTGGGTGCTGTTGGCGGCATGGCGCAGGTGAACGTTCGCGTGGATCGCCAGGTCAAGAACCGTGCCGAGGAAGCGCTGCGGCTTTCGGGCGGGTCACTGCCCGAGCTCATCAAAAAGGTGGTGGCCAAGGTCGCGCAGGGTGGCGGGCAGTGCGAGGAAGTGCTTGCGGCCGTCGACGACCGGCAGCAGACCGTCGCGCCCGATACTCCGTTCGCCGCATCATGGGCGGCGGCGGATCAGCTTTACGCGGACCTGGGCAACGCTACGTTGCCCGTATCCGACGATCGCGATTGGGACACAATCTATTCCGAAGCCATGGACGAGCGCTATCGCCAAAAGGGGATGATCCTGTGAGCGGGGCTCCCCTCAAAATAATGGTGGATGCCAACGTATGGGTTGATTCGTTTTGCGTCGACCATGCCGAGTCGCTTGCCGCGCGTGCGTTTATCGGACGGGCTGCGGAATCTGGCGCAACGTTGCTCTTTCCGGTGCATATCGCCAAGGATGTACTGTATGTTGTCCAGCACGAGCTCAAGGCCAGGGTTATTGCTAAAAAAGGCTCGGTCGACGAAGCATCGGCACGAGCGATAGGCGAGGCCGCGCTGGCGTTTGTTCGAAATATGACCGAAAACGCCACCGCCGTGGGCGCAGACGCATCCGATTTGTGGTTGGCCGATAAGTATCTAACGCTTCATCATGATTACGAGGATAATTTGGTGTTGGCGGCATGCAGACGCGCTGGGGCAGATTACTTGGTAACTAACGATCGCAAACTGCTCGAACATGCCGATCTTGCAGCAAAGACACCTCGTCAAATGATGCCGATTCTTATTTTGGCCGAACGCGGCGGCGCGGCTATCAGTTGACGCGAACTGTTTGAAGGCCTCTTGGACGACGATGCGCCAAGGGACCCGCATCTGCTATTTACAAAAGCTCGGCCTTAATGGCGGGACTTTCTGCGAGCTGCTCGGCTGCCTTTTCGTCGGAGCTATCGAGTGCTGCCAGACTGCGGTAGACCCACTCGTTGACCTGGGTGTTCTTGACGCCTGCGGTCTGCATAAGGGCGCCTACCTCGCAGATTGCTGCGAGCAGATCAGCTTTTGGACCCGCGAGCTCGACCTCGATGCCGTGGTAGGCGGACACGCCGCGGTTCTCACTTACATGGTCGATAAAGCCCTCGACGGTCTCAAGCTGCTGGGCGAGAGCTGCATCATCGTCAGCGTCCAGCACGACGAGTGCGTTCGATACCGTGAGGGCGGGATGTCCGCAGGGGACAAAGCCTTCGATGACATCCATAGCTTCGGTAATGGTTGAGCCCAGACCTGCGAGGGCATTGACGAGTTGCTGCTTGGTATCCATAACGGTCCTTTCGATGGGTCAATTTTGCTTGGCGAAAATATACGTGACGTGTCCGGTAGCAAAAGTGCGAAGTGTGGTGCACATTATGGTCTTCACAGCTCGTGCATAGAGCAGCTGTCCGCCTTTAGAACGTGGTAAGATAGCTATCCACGAGCGGGGTTCACCCCGCGTGTTCCTTGAAAAGTCGACGGTTATCGGGTGTTTGCAGGTCCGATACCATCCAGACTTTCCCAACATTCGGGGGCGACTGGTTTCGACACGATAGCTCTGAGAGAGGAAGCAAGCCGAGGTCTCCTCGCCTCGTTAAACAGGGGTACCGTCAAATTGAATTGACAACAACTCTTCTTTTGAGCCTATGGCTCTCGCTGCTTAGT
>DBEZQF010000227.1:0-3130 GCA_048254795.1 Collinsella sp.
GCCCATGGCAACGACGGCCAAAAACGGAATGGACAGCATGCCGCAGAGCTTGACGTAGTCGCGAACGGTATCGATGCGACCGTTATACTGCGAGCCAAGCGTAGCAATAAAGAAGATGGTGATGAGCTTGGCAAGCTCAACCGGCTGGAACGTCAAACCGATACCGGGAATCTTGATCCAGCCCGTCATGCCCAGACCGCCCGTATAGGACAGGCCCGGAATCTTGGGCGAGAAGATCACGATCAGGTCGATGACGAGCAACGCCGTCGAGAAATTGGAAATACCGCGCAGGTCGGTACGCCAGACCAACACCGCCAGCACCGCTCCGATGCCGATTCCCAGCAGATGGCGTGAGAACGAAGCATCGGCCTTAAACTGCGAAGCCGACCAGATGATGATGGCACCGTAGGCGACGAGCGCCACAGTGGCCACGAGCACACCGACATGCACCTTTTGGCGAAACGTGCCGCGCGAGGCCGAAAGTTGCTTGTTGACGCGGTCCAGGCTGCTGCGAGAGCCAGTCTTGGTTGAACGGAACAGATCCGCCGGAGAAAAATCCATCGCAACCTCCTATCGAACCGAAGAATCGCCCGAGGCCGAAGAGGTATCGGGCTCGTCATAAATCACACCGAGCACGTCGCGCACGACATGCATCGCGGTATCTGAGCCGCCGCCGCCCTGCTCCAGGACAGTAGCGATGACATACTTGGGATCATCGGCCGGTGCATAGGCGCAGAACCACGCGTATTCGTCCTCGCCGCTTTTCTCGCCCGTGCCCGACTTGCCGTAAACCGTGGGGGTCAGGGAGTTAAAGTGCGCAGCGGTCGAAGTCGACGCCGAGTAGATCACGTCGTGCATGCCGTTACGGACCAGCGCAAGATCGGCATCGTTGTTAATTTGAGCCTCAAGGCGCTTCTTTTTGCCCTTGCCGTTGTACTTGTAGGCATCGCCATCGCCATCACGCGAGACAGCAGTCAAGAACACATGCGGCACATACTGTTTGCCGCCGTTGGCAATGCCCATGTAAGCGCAGGCCATCTGCAGCGGTGTCACCAGAATGTCACCCTGGCCGATGGCGATGTTCGTCATATCGCCGGCATTCCACTTGCGGTCCTCGGCCGAGGCGTCGGTAAAGTACGACTCTTTCCACTCGGCATCGGGAATGCGTCCTGCACCCTCACTCGGCAGGTCGATGCCGCAGGTCTTGCCCAGGCCCCAACGGCGAAAGACCTCCTGCAGGCCCTCGGGATGCTGGTCGTTGTAGAAAAACGCCTTGCCCATATCGTAGAACACGGGGTCGCACGAGTTGGCGATACCGGACTGCAGCGTCATCGTGCCGTGACCGGAGTGCAGCCAGCAGTACTTTCCCCACGATTTGCCCAAGCCGGTCCAATATCCCGTGCAGTTGGTCGTTTGACTCGAAGTGTACGTGCCAAACTCAAGGCCAGCCAACGCCGAGAGGGGTTTGATAGTCGAGGCAGACATATACTGGCCGCCAATGGCGCGGTTGAGCAGTGGATGCGAACCCTTGTCGTCGTTGAGCTCAGTCCACACATCGTTGGATACGCCGCCGATAAACACCGAAGGGTCAAACTTGGGCTCGCTCGCCATACCCAGAATCTCGCCGTTATTGGGGTCGAGGCACACCACGGCACCGTTACCGGCGTTGCTGTAGCCTGTAGTCTTAGCGAGCTCAATGGCACTTGCCAGCGCCGTCTCGCAAGCCTGCTGAATCTTAAGGTCGAGCGTAAGCTTAATATCCGAGCCGGCCTTGGCGGGCACGGCGCCGGCCTGACCGGTCACGTTGCCCGAGGCATCGACCTTGACGGTCTGCTCGCCGCGAATGCCCTGCAGCAGATTTTCGTAATAGCTCTCGACACCCGCCTGGCCCACGATGTCGCCCGACTGGTACGTAATATGCCCGGCAGCGCTATCGTCACCACCGGACGCCTTCTTATTCTGGGCCTCGAGCTGCTCGGAAGTAATGGTGCCAGTGTAACCCAAGATATGGCAGGCGGTCTCGCCGTACGGGTACTGGCGCTCAGTGCGCTCGGCAATCTTCACGCCGGGAAACTCACCAGCGTGCTCCTGAATATAGGCAACCGTGGAACGACGGACGTCGGTGGCAATGGTATGCAGGCTCTGGGCGCCCTCAGAATTGTCCTGAATGTTGCGCAGAACCGCGACGTAGGGCATGCCGAGCACATTCGCGAGGTGATGCACCAGCACGGTGTCGTCGGCCAGGTCGCGATAGGCGACGACGGCAAGCGAAGGGCGATTTTGAACAAGCGCCACGCCATTGCGGTCGAGGATGCGACCGCGCACAGCGGGTGTTGTAACGGTGCGAGTCTGATTACTATTGGCCTGCTTCTCGTAATAGTCCGATGAGACCACCTGCATGCCCCACAGCTTGACGGCAAGCGCCGCAAACATCGCGCCCACACCCGTGGTGAGGATGGAAAAGCGGCCCTTAAAGGCGGTCGACGCGGTATTGCCCTCGCCCTCGGTGGCGCGCGGGGCCGTTCCATGCTGCGTATCGTAGGTAAAACGGGAATCGCCACGACGCATGACGACCAGCGCGACCACGATGGCCACAACCAGCACGATACCGGCGATAATAACCGTCATCTGGGAAGACATCTACGGGCCTCCCCTATTTGAGCTTGCGGGTCTTGGGCTTAAAGCGCATACCCGTCTGGCGTCCGCCACGTGCGGAGAATCCATAGCCGGACTGCGGCACGACGCCGGACGTCAAAAACGGAATGGCAACCAGACCCGTCAGGATCGAGGACGGCAGCGCATGGCCGAAGATCGCCACGACAAAGCTCGTCTCCAAACCCATAAACAGCAAGATGATGCTGTAGATCACATTAATGACGAGCGCAAAGGCGCCCACGGTGACGCCGCGCGCACTCGGGGTACCGCCCGTCTGACCGACGGCGCTGTGCACCAGGGCAAAAGAACCCACGGTCAGCAGGAGCGACATAACGCCCACCGGCACGGCAGCGGACAGGTCATAAAACAAGCCGCTGCAAAAACCGCACACGACGGCACGGGTCGGGTCGCCCGAGAACACGCTTAGGCACACCAGGATAATCATGAAGTTGACGCGACCTCCCGCAATGGAGAT
>DBEZQF010000228.1:0-5332 GCA_048254795.1 Collinsella sp.
CCTGAACATCTTCGAGGACCACGTGGCCGGCATCTTCGGTGCCACCCGTGCCCCGTTCTCCTTTAAGAAGCTTGCCAAGCAGGCCGCTCGCGACATGGAGGATCAGACTCTGGTGATCAACGGCGTCAACACCGCGCCGGCACTCTATACCATCCTGATCGCCGCCGACGACGATCCCATGCTCGCCCCGTTCTACCCCGAGCTTTCGCGCGAAGTCCGCGAGTTTGTGAAGGCACAGGCCGAAAAGCGCCGCTATGTGTTTGTCGGCGAACCCCTCGTTCGCTTTATGATCGACCCGCAGCTGCGTGCCGGTAAGTTCTCGGTCTTTGCCGAGAACGTCGACGCCCCCACGCTCGGTCGTCTGTACGAGGAAGAGCGCGCCTACCAGAATGGCCTGGGCCAGAACAACTCGGCCGCAAGCCGCGCCGCCAGCGCTCCCCGCGCCGGCAAGCAGCAATTCGCCGCTCCGCAGCAGCACCCCGCCGCCATGCCCCAGCAGCCGGCGCCCCGTGCCGCCGCTCCCGACCCGCTCGCCGTGGCCGATCCCTTTGCGCCCAACGTCCCCGACACCGCCGCCGCACCCATCCCCGTGCCGCAGACCGTCTCTCGTGACGCCCTCGCCGGTATGGGCGGAGCCGCCGCGACCGGCGCCGCCGTGGGCCTTGGCGCCGCGGCCGGTATTGCCTCCAACATGGCGAGCACCCGCGCCCCGCAGCGCCCGCTCGCCCAGCTCGTTGACGTCGTGAGCGGCGAGAGCCACAGCATCACTTCCGCGCAGGTGACCATCGGTCGAGAGCGTTCGGTTTCGGACATCGCCCTGCGCGACCCCAACGTGTCGCGCCGTCACGCCCAGCTCACCTTTACCGGTTCGGACTGGTCGATCGAGGACCTCAATTCCACCAACGGCACGCTCGTCAACAACCGCCGCATCACGCGCTGCCCGCTGCGCAACGGCGACCTGCTGACGTTTGGCCTGAGCACCTTTGAATTTAGGGGATAGTCGCTTATGAACATCGATATCGTCCTTTTTGCAGGCCGCATCGTCCTGGTCGCCCTGCTCTACATCTTCCTGTTCGCCGTCATGAAAACCGGCGTGGGACTCGTACGCGGCCAGCGCCGCGACTCCGCTATCTGGACGATCGATGTGGACAAGGGTCCGCGCGGCATCCGTGGCATCCATGTAGACATGCTCGGCCCCGTCATCGTGGGCCGCTCGCCGTCCTCGGACATCTGCATCAACGAACCGTTTGTCTCGGCCTCGCACGCGCGCTTTTCGCTGCAGGGCCCGGCACTCATCATCGAAGACCTCAACTCGCTGAACGGCACGCTCGTTAACGGCCGTCAGCTGGTGGAGCCCGCAACGCTGCGCGAGGGTGATGAGGTCCAGATTGGCGACGTGGTCATGAAGGTGAACCGTCGATGATCGACGAGGAGAACAAGTCCGCAACCATGCCCGAGACGCCGACTGCCCCCGCAGCTGCGCCGGCCCATGCCGCTCCGGCGCGCCCTGCGACCGTGGAGCCCGAGGACACCGTGTTCTCCCTGCCTCTTTCGCATGTAACTCAAGAATATCCGGCACTCGTCGATGACGAGGACGCCGCCACCGAGCAGCTCGACGCCCCCATCGGCGCGCACGCTGCCGAGCAGCCCGCGGAACCGGAGGCAACGCCCGCACCGGCTCACTTTGCCGAGCCCGTCGCCGAGGCGATTAACGAGAGCGCTGCCGTGTTTGCAGCCCCCGAGCCTGCCGCGCCGGTATTCCCCGTCGCCCCGGCAAGCGAGGCGGTACCCGTATCCGCAACGCCCGCCGAAGTCGAGCAGCCCGTTGCCGCGCCCGCCGCAGCTCCCGAGCCCTCCGCTCAACTTCAGAGCACGCCCGCGCCGTCGCACTTTGCGACGCCCGAGCCGACGGCTGTCGAGCCGCAGCAGGACGGCGATCCCGCCGACCGCGCAACCGAAGACCTCAACCTTCCGGACGTCTCCGACGCCGAGTCGGGCAACGATGCCGACACCGTCTCCCCCGGCGACACCGCCGAGATCGATGTCGCCGCCGTGGAGGCAAAGCTCAAAGATCCCGGCTCGACCATGAGCTTTGAGCCGCTGACCGACGAGCGCATCGAGACCGACTCGACCTACGACGCCGGCACCACCACGCAGCTTATGTGGGGCGCCCGCTCCGACGTCGGATGTGTTCGCCCGCACAATGAGGACTCCTATCTGGTGCAGTCGCCGCTCTTTTGCGTGTGCGACGGCATGGGAGGACACGCCGCCGGCGAGGTGGCATCCTCCATCGCCGTCGAGACCATCGCCAAGACGGCGCCGCGGTCCGCCGACGCCGCGCGCCTGGCCGCAGCCGTCGAGGCCGCCAACGCCGCCGTGATCGAGGCCGCCCTCAACGGCCTGGGCAAACCCGGCATGGGATGCACGGCCACCTGCGCCTACATCGAAAACGACACGCTCGCCATCGCCCACGTGGGCGACTCGCGCGCCTACCTGCTCCACGAGGGCACGCTCATCCGCGTGACCCGCGACCACTCCTACGTGGAGGAGCTCGTGGATGCCGGCGAGATTACGGCCGACGAGGCCCGCGTCCACCCCAACCGCTCGGTCATCACCCGCGCGCTGGGCTCGGATCCTGCCATGTATGCCGACCACTTTACCCTGCACATCGAGGAAGGCGACCGCCTGATTCTGTGCTCCGACGGTCTTTCGAGCATGATTCCCGATAGCGATATCGAGAACATCGCTACGCAGTCCTCGAGCGCACAGATCTGTGTCGACAACTTGGTGGACGCGGCGCTCGCCGCCGGCGGCCACGACAATGTGACCGTGGTGGTCGTCGACCTGGTCGACGACGGCGTCATGCGCGAGGCAAAACGCGTCCGACGCCGCAATGTCACCATCGCCGCCATCTTGGCCCTTGTCTTTGTGCTGGTAGCAGGCATCTGGGCATACACGGGCGTCACCGGCTCCTATTACTTGGGAACCTCCCACGGCAATGTCGCCGTCTGGCGCGGTCTGCCCGGCAAGACGCTCGGGGTCGAACTCCACTGGCTCGAGAGCGAAACCAGCATCAAGCTGTCCGACCTGCCCGAAGACACGCAAAACCGCCTGAAGGCAGGCATTCCGCAAACGAGTGTCGACGATGCGCAGGACACCATTTCCAAGTACCGCCATCAGATTGACGAGGAGCAGACCCGTCAGGTGATTGACGCGCAAACGATTCGCGACAACACCAATCAGGAATCCACCTCCGAGTCAGATTCCGAGAAAACCGCCGAACAGTCAGCCGAGGCCGAAGCCTCCGATAAGAATTAGAAAGGGAGTGCCGCTTATGAGTCGCCGCAACACCGAACTGCTCTTGCTCATCGCCTCGGCGTTCCCCGTCATCCTGCTCTATGCGATGTACGTGCTCACCGCGGGTGCCACGATTTCCTTTGAGACGCTCGCCGTGCCGATCGGCCTGTTCGCCGCCTTCGCCGCGGCGCATATCGCCGTGCGCATCCTGGCGCCCGGCGCCGACCCCGCCATCCTGCCCATCGTCTTTGTGCTCTCGGGCATCGGCATCACATTCGTGACACGCCTGGCCCCCGACCTCGCCATCTCGCAGCTCATCATCTTGTTTGTCTCGGTAGCGCTCATGGTGGGAACGCTCGCACTGGTCAAGAACCTCGACGTGGTCATGCGCTACAAGTACACCTTTGGCATTATCGGCATCCTCCTGCTGATGCTGCCGATCTTTATCGGCACCACGATCTCGGGCTCCAAGCTGTGGGTTCGCATCGCGGGCTTCACCATCCAGCCCGGCGAGTTCGCCAAGGTCTTCATCGTCTTGTTCCTGGCAGGCTATCTGGCCGAGAACCGCGAGCTGCTCTCCATCTCCAACCGCAAGATCTTGGGCCTCAAGATTCCGCGCTTCCGCCTGCTGCTGCCGCTGTTTGCCGTGTGGGGCGTGTGCCTGCTCATCGTCGTCTTCGAACGCGACCTGGGCTCGGCCGTCCTGTTCTACACCATCTTTTTGCTGATGCTCTATGTTGCCACGGGACGCTTTTCGTACGTCATCATCGGCCTTGCGCTGCTGGCCGTTGGAGCCGTGGGTGCCTACAAGTTCCTGTCGCACGTGCAGGTGCGCTTTCAGGTCTGGGTCGATCCGTTTAAGGACGCCCAGGGTCAGGGCTACCAGATCGTACAGTCACTTTACTCGCTGGCTGACGGCGGCCTGGTTGGCGTCGGCATCGGCAATGGCATGGCAAACAACATCCCCGTCGTCGAGTCCGACTTTATCTTCTCGGCCATCGGCGAGGAAATGGGCCTTTTGGGCGGCGGCGCCGTGCTCATCCTGTTTATGCTTTTTGCCGTGCGTGGCCTCACCACGGCAGCCCGCGCCAAGTCCGACCTTGCCGCCTTTAGCGCGACCGGCCTTACGGCGGCCATCAGCTTCCAGGCATTCTTAATCGTTGGCGGCGTAACCCGCCTGATCCCGCTGACCGGCGTCACCCTGCCCTTTATGAGCCAGGGCGGCTCCTCGCTGCTGGCGAGCTTTATCATCGTCGCGCTGCTGCTGCGCGCCGGCGACGAGGCAACTGGACGCGAAGCCGAGCTCACCGGCACCGGCACCATGGCCGCCATCACCGATGACCAGGTCGCATCCGCCGCTGCCCCGACCGGTACGCGTTTTGCCAACGTGCCTTCCTACAGCCGCGGCAACCACTCCGCGGGCTCTCGCATGCGTCGTCGCCTGCTCGACACGCCTGAGTCCGGCGTGCTCGGCCGCGTGGCGCTTGCCAACCGTCTGACTCGTGCCGTGCTTGCCTTCACGGCGCTGTTCGCCATCCTTATCGGCAACCTCACCTATGTCCAGGTCATCAAGGCGAAGGACTACCAGGACATGCCGACCAACAACCACACCATCGCCCGCTCCAAGTACATCCAGCGTGGCTCCATCATCACGTCCGACGGCGTGACACTAGCCGAGTCGCTGCAACAGGAGGACGGCACCTACGCCCGTTCCTACCCCAACGGCAACATGGCCGCGCACGTGGTGGGCTACGTGAGCCAGCAATACGGCACCGCCGGCATCGAGAGCGTCATGAACGATACGCTCACCGGCTCCAAGGATTACTCCAGCTGGAACAACGCCATTGCGTCGCTCGCGGGGCAGACCCAGCCGGGCAATACTGCCAAGCTCACTATCGACTCGCGCATCCAGACGGCTGCCGAGCAGGCGCTCAAGGGCTTTAAGGGCGCTGTGGTGGTCATGGATCCGCGCACCGGTGCGGTCCTTGCGTGCGCGAGCTCGCCCACCTACGACAACACCAACATCGACGCGTTG
>DBEZQF010000229.1:0-1874 GCA_048254795.1 Collinsella sp.
AGGTTTCCTTCACCGTGACTGATGACGGCAAGGGCAATCTGAGCGTATCCCACAAGCCGGACGGCGATGTGGCATTTACGTTCACCAATACCTATAACGTGACGCCTGTCGAGACGAGCGTCACCGACCAGATTACCGCGAACAAGGTTCTGATCGGCCGCGACCTCAAGGAAGGCGAGTTCTCCTTCGAGCTCGTCGAGGGCAACAAGGTCGTTGCCACCGGCATCAACGACGCCGAGGGCAACATCACGATGAGCGCCGTGAAGTACACCGAGGCCGGCGAGCACACCTACACGCTGCGCGAGGTCAACGGCGGAACCATCAGCAAGGGCATCACGTACGGCGACGCCAAGTACACCATCGAGACCACCATTACCGACAAGGGCGATGGCACGCTCAAGGCTGAGCATGTCCTGAAGGACGCCACGGCTGCGACCTTCAAGAACACCTACAGCGTGACCCCGCTCGACGCAGAGCTCGACTTTGATCTGAGCAAGGCTATCGACGGTCGCGACTGGACGGACTCCGACAAGTTCAGCTTTACCATCACCGCCGCCGAGGGCACCCCGCTGCCCGATCCTGCAACCGTGACCGTGAACAAGCACGATGCGAAGGATGGCATCGCTGCCGTCAAGTTCGGCAAGATCCGCTACACGGCTGCCGGAACCTACACGTACGAGATCCGCGAGAACGCGGGTAACGCGGCCGGCATGGCGTATGACGGGCATGTCGCGACCGCCGAAGTGACCGTGACTGAGGACGGCGAGGGCAAGCTGACCGCCAATGTCACCAAGAAGGAAAACGGACGCTTCACCAACACGTACCGCACTGAGCTTAACTACACCGCGGCCGGCGGCCTCAAGCTCAGCAAGAGCCTCTCCGGACGTCCTATGACCGAGGGTCAGTTCACGTTTACCGTGAAGCCTGCCGACGAGGCCTCGGCCAACGCGCTTGGCCTGCTGCCCGGAGCCAACAACTTCAAGTCCCCTGCGACGGCAGAGGCAACGGTCGGCCTGATCGACATCCTAGCTGGCCATGAGGTCAAGTTTACGCAGGCTGACGCTGGCAAGACCTTCACGTACACCGTAGCCGAGAAGAATGACGGCAAGCCCGGTTACACCTACGACGACGCCGTGCGTACCGTGACGATCGCCGTCGCCGATGACGGTGCCGGTACGCTTACCGCCACGACGACCGTCTCCGGCGGTCCCGAGGGTACGCATACGACGGTCCACAAGAGCGGTGAGAACAAGGTCGAGAGTGCCCTGGTCCCGTTCCACAACAGCTACAGCGCTACGACCAATACGCCTGGTGGTACCGCTGCTCAGGTTGTCGCCACCAAGACCCTGACCGGTCGTCCGATGGCCGACGGCGAGTTCTGGTTCGGCATTGCCTATCAGGGCGAGCTTGTGGGCTACGAAAACCTCAAGCCCAATATCGGCGGGCATGTGAGCTTTGATGCGTTGCACTACGACACCGAGATGCTTGCTAATCTTGAGGCTGCTGGGCTTGCTTATCGTACCGATAAGGACGGCAAGCTTGCCTGGACCATTAACTACACGGCCTACGAAGATTTATTCGGGCTGCCGAATGGCGTTTCCGCTACAACGTGGAGCTTTGGCTTTAAGGTTATCGTCGTCGACAACGGTGACGGTACCCTGACGGCGATGGTCGACTACGGCGGCGTCGAGCCCTTGTTCGAGAACGTCTACGGCGCCGACGCCGTGGATGCTGCGCTCACCGGTACTAAGAAGCTCCAGGTTGCCGAGGGCCTGACCCCGGCCGACATCACGGGTAAGTTCACCTTTACCGTGACCGCCGACGAGGCAGGTGCCCCGATGCCCGAGCGCACGACCGTAACCAACGACGCAGCC